>JAEWAA010000113.1 GCA_023391955.1 Bacillota bacterium
ACGCCGCACTCCATATCGAAAGAAGGCTGATAGCGCATGGCGAAGGCAATAACAATCGTGGGATTGGGCTCAGGGGATGAGAACCAGCTGACCCTGGGGGTGCTCCGGCGGCTCACGGAAGCGAAAACCGTCTATTTGCGGACGGAGGACCATCCGGTAGTCCGGTATCTACAGGAGCAGGGGATCACCTGCTCCAGCTTTGACCCTATTTATGAAGCCCAATCCAGCTTTAATGACGTATATGAGACCATTGCCGCCGAGCTGCTCCGGCTGGCCACAGAAGAGGACCGGCAGGTGGTGTATGCCGTGCCGGGCCACCCTTTTGTGGCGGAGCGGACCACGATGCTGCTGAAGGAGCGGTGTGCGGCGGCGGATATTCCTTTTGAAGCGGTAGGCGGGGAGAGCTTCCTGGACCAGGCCTTTGCCCGGTTCGGGTTTGACCCTATTGAGGGCTTTCAGCTATTGGATGCCTCCGGCCTCTCCATGTCCGTGCTGAATCCCCGGCTGCATACGGTCATCGGCCAGGTGTATGATATGTACACCGCCTCGGATGCCAAGCTGGCGCTGATGGAGCTTTATCCGGACGAGCATATGGTCTGGGTGGGCCATGCCCTGGGCGTTGCAGGCAGCGAATCCATGACGGCGGTGCCCCTCTACGAGCTGGACCGGCAGACGGGCTATGGCAACCTTTCTTTGATCTATGTGCCGCCTACCCAGGCGGATGCCGTCATCAACAAAACCTTCCCCCGGCTGCATGAAATCGTGCGTATTCTCCGCAGTCCGGAAGGCTGTCCCTGGGACCGGGAGCAGACCCATCAGAGCATCCGCAAAAACCTGATTGAAGAAACCTACGAGGTTTTGGAAACACTGGATGATGATGACCCCGATGCCATGTGCGAGGAGATGGGGGATCTGCTACTGCAGATTATGCTCCACGCCCAGATGGAGGAGGAAACGGGCAGCTTTACCGCGTATGATGTCGTTGCCGGCCTGAATGAAAAGCTGCTCCGGCGCCATCCCCATGTATTCGGCAGCCGGGATGCGGATAATTCCGAGGAAGCGTTGGCCCGTTGGGAAGAGGTGAAGGCGGAGGAGAAGCGGCAAAAGGGCTTGCAGCCCGAAGCCCTCTCTGCCCTCCACGGGGTGCCCCGTGACCTGCCCGGCCTGATGAAGGCCTACAAGCTCCAGAAGAAGGCGGCCAAGGTAGGCTTTGACTGGGACCGTATGGAGGATGTAATGGCCAAGGTGGAGGAGGAGCTGGCGGAGCTGAAGGCGGAGTTGGGTGAATCCCAGGAACGCCAGGAGGACGAGCTGGGCGACCTGCTGTTTGCCATTGTCAATTTGGCCCGCTTCCTGTCCTGCGACCCGGAGGAAGCTCTCGCCCGGACCAACCGGAAGTTCGTACGGCGGTTCTCCTATGTGGAGAAAAAGCTGAGAGAGGCCGGGAAAGAGCCGGCGGATGCCACCCTGGAGGAGATGGAGCATTATTGGCAGGAAGCCAAAACACTCCCCCAAGCATAAGGCTGCTGTAGCGGGCCGACCTTTTTCACAGAAAAAAGTTTTGCCGGAGGGCACAAGAAAAAGAAGGATTTTCCGGTGCCATCCAGAATATGTACACGAGAAACAGGCTTTTTTGCTGCTGTTTGCCTGCAGAGAAAGCCTATCCTGACGATTCAGACGCCGGATTCGCCGGCAGCTTGAAACCATATTTAGGGAGGATTATCCAAACATGAATAAAATGGACCTGGTAAACAAAATTTCCGAAAAAAGCGGCTTGACCAAACGTGACGTGGAAACCGTTCTGAACAGCTTCGTCGGTGAAGTAACGGAAGCACTCTCCGCAGGCGATAAGGTTCAGCTGGTTGGCTTCGGCACCTTCGAAACCCGCAAGCGCTCCGGCCGCACCGGCCGCAATCCCCAAAACGGCGATCCCATCGCCATCCCGGAATCCGTTATTCCCGCCTTCAAGGCCGGCAATAAGCTGAGAGACGCCGTTAAGTAATGAGGCTGGACAAATATCTGAAGGTTTCCCGCCTCATCAAAAGACGTACCGTGGCCCAAGAGGTTTCGGATCAGGGGCGGGTTTACTTGAATGGCCGTGAAGCGAAGAAAAGCAGCGAGGTTAAGGTTGGGGATGAGCTGACGATCCGCTTCGGCCAAAAAAGTGTAACCGTGCGGGTGGAAAGCATTGCCGAAACCTCCCGCAAGGATGAAGCAGCCGGTATGTACACGGTGCTCCGCGAGGAGAGCCATAAGGAATAGAACGGTATACAACCGGCCCGGGAAATCTCCCCGGCCGGTTTTTTCATGGCATGCAGTTTTTGTCGGATACCAAAATCCCAGCTCCCGGTTCTAAACCCGGACAATCCCCCATACCCTTATGGTAGAGCAGGCGTGGACGAGAACAGCCGCCGGCAATGCTTTACGTCCGCGCGAACGTGAGGGAGGGGACATGCCATGATGGTGGAAACGGGCAAAATCAAGCGCCAGGAAGTCAAGATGCTGAACCGGAAGCTTTTGGAGCTGTCCGGGGTCATGAATGTGGAGAGCTTTGACAATGAGGAGTTTTTGCTGGAGACCGAGATGGGGTACCTGATGATCAAAGGCTCCAACCTCCATATCAAGAACCTGAACCTGGAGCAGGGACTGGTCGCCATCGAGGGATTGGTGAACGAGCTGGCTTATGTGGACGGGGGAAGCGGCGGCAAATCCAAAGGTTTTTTGGGGAAGCTGTTTAAGTGAGTCTATCTGTACAATTCGCCACCATGGGGCTTATGCTGGCCAGCGGCATCGGGATCGGTCTATTGTTCGACCTGTACCGGGTTCTGGCGCATGAGCTCCGGATTCCCCGATGGCTGATCCCTCTTTTTGACCTGGCCTATTGGGTTATCGCCACGATTTTTGTGTTCCGCATGCTGTTTATCGGCAATTTCGGACAAGTCCGGGTTTTTGTGTTTCTTGGGCTTGCTGCCGGATATACCGTTTATTTTTTGGGATTAAGCCGTTCTTCTGTCAAAATGATTCGAATGGTGCTCCGCGGAATTGAAGCCTTGATTCAATTTGTGATACGCTGTGTAGAGATTCTTATTATCCGGCCGTTCCGAATGCTTATCCGGGTATTGCGTTTTCTGCTGGGAATCGTGACTGCAGTCGCTATGTTCCTTTTCAAAGTTGTGATACAATTGCTCTATCCTTTGCGTCTTTTGCTCCGATTTGTAGGACGGGCCGTTCGGCCCTATGCCAAGCTGCCGCGTTGGGTGAAAGGTCCCTGGTCGGCCTTCCGGCGGTGGCTCAAACGGTAAGACGCTTCATGAACGGGAGGAAAGCTCATGTCCAGGGAACGCGCCGGCAGTGTCGGAAGCAAAACTTCCGCCAGCCCCAAAACTGGCGCAAGCCGAAAGCGCATCCGTCTTGTGACCATAGGGGTGCTGGCCTTGACCATGTGGGCCGGAGCCACCGTCTGGAGCCAGATGAAGAGAACCGACGAGATTGCAATCCGTCTGGAGGCGCTTGGGGGCAAGCTGAACGATACGGTGCAGATGAACGAAAAGCTCAAACGTGAAGTTGAGCGGATGTCCGATCCGGAATACCGGGAGGAACGTATCCGCAAAGACAATCATATGTTTAAACAAGGGGAAACGGTGTTCGATGTGCCGCGGACAACTCCGTAGACGGAGGATGCCCGGCTTTTGTTGACCGATTTTGACCCTTCGGGTATAATGCTCATAGCCCGTTCTTTTTGGATTATTCGGATCGGCTTTATTATGTCAAGGGAGGAACAATTACCTTTATGGCAATTGAAGTAGGCAGCAAGCTTGAGGGAAAGGTGACAGGCATCACTCATTTCGGAGCGTTCGTTGAACTTCCGGAAGGACAGACAGGCCTTGTTCACATCTCGGAAATTGCGGACAATTACGTGAAAGATGTTAATGATCATCTGAAGCTGGCGGATAAGGTTACCGTCAAGGTGATCAACGTGGACAAGGACGGAAAGATCGGCCTTTCAATCAAGCAAGCCGTCGACAAACCTCCAGGTGAGACCCCGGCCAGACCTGAACGCCGCAGCTTTCCTCCCCGCGAACGCAGTGAAGGTGGAGGCGGATTTGGCGGCGGTGGTGGTGGCGGTGGATTCGGAGGCGGACGCGGAGACCGTGGCGGACGTTCCTTCCAAAGACCCCCGATGGGCAAGCCGTCCTTCGAAGACAAGATGTCGAAGTTCCTGAAGGACAGCGAGGAGCGGATGTCCTCGATCAAGAAGAATACGGAAGGCAAGCGGGGA
>JAEWAA010000119.1 GCA_023391955.1 Bacillota bacterium
ATTATAAGGTGGGCAAACCCATTCCCCAATGGCGGACCCGGGTCACCGTATCGGAGGATGACGGGCGTACTTGGAGCACACCGGAGGAGCTGGTGCCCGGCGACCAGGGCGGACGGGGGCCGGTGAAGAACAAGCTCATCGCCCTCCGGGACGGTACCTGGCTGGCCCCGGCCTCCCTGGAGGGGGAGGTATGGGACAGCTTTGCCGATATCTCCACCGATGAGGGAAAAACCTGGACCCAAAGCGCCCTTGTGCCTGTGCTTCATCCCCGGGACCAGCCTTTGGCGGAGGGGGAAACCCGGACACTGGTGCCTGGTATGGGCCTGATCCAGCCCACCATTTGGGAATCTGAACCCGGTCAGATCCATATGCTCATGCGCAGCACAGGCGGCTTCATCTACCGCAGCGATTCTACCGATTCAGGCAGGACTTGGTCCCCTGCCTACCGCACTTATCTGCCCAACAATAACAGCGGCATCGACCTGGCCCGGATGGAAGACGGCACTCTGGTGCTGGCTTACAATCCCATCGGGATGTACCGGGGGCCGCGGATGCCCCTATTACTCAGCGCCTCCCGGGACAATGGGGACAATTGGGAGGAGCTTGTGGTGCTGGAGGGGGAATACCGCTCCTATACCATTCCGCTGGAATACGGGGAATTCTCCTATCCGGCGGTCATCGCCCAGGGGAGCACCGTTTATGTCACCTACACCTGGCGGCGGGAGCGGATCGTCTGCTGGACGCTGGAGTTGGAGCAGGAATAAAGTGGCGATAGTCAGGAAGAACGGAGGGAAAACACGTGATCCGTGAATCTGCGTTAAGCGGCTTGTTCCGCAATCCTCCCACTGAATACCGCTCCGTGCCCTTCTGGGCATGGAACGACAGGCTCCGGCCGGAGGAGCTGGAGCGCCAAATCCGAGATATGCACAGCCAGGGGATGGGCGGCTTCTTCATGCACTCCCGGGACGGGCTGGAGACACCCTACCTGGGCCGGGAGTGGATGGATGCCGTCCGCCTCTCGGCTGACCTGGCCGGGGAATTGGGCATGAAGGCATGGCTGTATGATGAGGACCGGTGGCCCTCCGGCACTGCAGGCGGGGAGGTTCCCGCCATGGGCGACGAGTACCGGTCCAAGGGACTGACGCTGGAGGTGCGGGCGGCCGGCTTCGGCTACCCGGTGGATAACAACGTGGCCGCTGTATTCCGCGCCCGGGTACAGGAGCGGCAGCTGTTCAGCTGCACCCGCCTAGGGGACGCCTCTGCCTTAGTCCAGAATCCGGCGTTAGAGCCGGAGGAGGTGCTCTTGATATTCAGGGTGGAGGTCTCCGCCAAAAGCGAGTGGTTCAACGGCGAATCTCCTCCGGACAGCATGAATCCGGACACGGTGCGCCAGTTCATCCGGCTGACGTATGAGCGGTATAAGGAGGAGCTGGGCGACCGGTTCGCCGAGCGGGTGGCAGGGGTTTTTACCGACGAGCCGGGCGTCCACGACCGGCACTGCAAATATACGCCGGGGCGGGGCTGGCTGCCCTGGACCTATGGATTGCCCGTCTTTTTTATCGAACGAAGGGGCTATGATATGATGGATGTGCTCCCTTATTTGTTCTATGACGGGGAGCTGTCGCCTATGGCCCGCCATGACTATTGGCGGACCGTCACGGAGAAGTTCAGCGAAGCCTTCTCCCGGCAGCTGGGGGAGTGGTGCGGGGAAAACGGCATCGCCTTTACCGGGCACTATCTGTGGGAGAATGCTCTCGGCGTAGCCACCCGGGTGGGCGGCGCGGTGATGCCCCATTACCGCTACCAGCAGGTGCCGGGCATCGATATGCTGTGCGAGCAGACGGAGGAGCATCTGACCGTCAAACAATGCACCAGTGTGGCCAATCAATACGGCCGTAAGTTCGTCATCTCGGAAACCTACGGCTGCACCGGCTGGCACTTCACCTTCGAGGGGCAGAAGTGGATGGGAGACTGGCAGTATGTGCTTGGTGTCAACATGCGCTCCCAGCATCTGGCGCTGTATTCCTTGAAGGGCTGCCGGAAGCGGGATTATCCCCCTGTTTTCAATTACCAGGCCTCCTGGTGGAAATATAACCGGCTTGTGGAGGATTATTTCGCCCGGATCGGCGCCGTGTTATCCGAAGGGCGGCCTGTCCGCCGGCTGCTGGTGCTGCATCCCGCCTCCACCGCCTGGTCCATGCTGGGCACCACCCCCTATGAGAACAGCCGCCGGGGGCTGGATGCGGATATCCCGGTGGTGGACCGGTATGGGGATGACTTTAATACGCTGCTCCGGCATCTGCTGGGCGCCCATTATGATTTTGACCTGGGCGACGAGACGATCATGGCGGAAGCAGGCACCGTAGAGAACGGCGAGCTGCGGATCAACCTGGCCGCCTACAACATGATCGTTCTGCCGCCCATCCGCACCATGCTGGAGAGCACCCGCAGGTTGCTGGAGGAGTTCCTGGCGGCAGGCGGACGCATCACCGCTATGGCCCCGGAGGCGGCCATGATCGAAGGCCGCCCGTCAGCGGCGGCGGGAGAGCTGTACCGTCACCCCGGCGTTACGGTGGTCACCAGCCTACAGGAGCTGACAGCCGCGCTGGAGCAGACACTCCCGCGCAAGGTAAGCATCCGGGAGACCGGCAGCCATAAGGAAACTTACGAGCTGCTTTACCTGCTGAAGGAGACGGAGGAAGGACATACCCTGTTTGTGGTAAACAATGACCGCAGCCGTTCCTTCCAGGTGACCATTGAGGCAGCGGTACAGGGGCAGGTGGAGGAATGGGACCCTCTCACCGGAGAACGGCGGGCGGTGGAGGCAGAGGCAGCAGACAGCGGCCACATCCGTTTTCAAGCCTATTTTGGCCCGGCCGGCTCCAAGCTTTATGTAATCACCGGTGAGGATGCCGCAGCAGATCGTGCTGAGCTCCCTCCGGCAGCTCAAGCCCTCATTGCCGAGAAAAGGACGGCAGCAAGTTTGGGTCCCGTATTTGCCTTTACCCGGACCATGCCCAACGTGCTGACTCTGGACAGCTGTTCGTACCGCATCGCAGGCGGAGCCTGGTCGGAGGAGCTCCAGGTGTGGCAGGCTCAACGGGATATCCGCCAAACCTTGGGTATGCGGCAGGTGTATGCTAACGGCATTACCCAACGTTATAAATGGATTGGGCAGTACCATCCCGCCAACGGGACGGAGGTGGGGCTGCGGTTTGCCTTTACGGTAGAGGAGGTGCCGAATGCGGAGGTGCATCTGGTGCTGGAGGCGGCGGAGCGGTTCCGCATCCAGCTGAACGGGCAGGAGGTGCCCGGAATACCCGAAGGATGGTTTGTGGACCGGTCCTTCACCAAAATCCGTATGCCCCGGCTTGTTCAGGGCCGGAATGTGCTGGAGCTCAGCTGTGCGTATCATGCGGACATGGAGCTGGAGGACTGCTACCTAACCGGAGATTTTGCCGTCACTCCCGGCCGAAGCTTGGTCAATGAGCCGGAAACCCTTACTCTGGGGGACTGGGGACAGCAGGGGTATCTCCATTACAACGGCAGCATGATTTACCGGATGGAGTTTATGCATAGCCACACCACCGGCGGCCTGGCGGAGGAGAGAACGCTGCTGAAGCTGGGCCAATACGAGGCGGTTACTGTGGAGGTCCGGATTAACGGGCAAACCGCCGGACATGTACCCTGGCGGGCGGCGGACGGTGTGGAGCTGACCGGATACCTCCAAGAAGGAGTCAACCACCTGGAGGTGGAGGTGATGGGCAGTCCGCGCAATATGTTTGGCCCGTTCCATCAGGCGGCGGGGGATCAGCCTACAACAAGCTGGGAGTCCTTCCGGACAGAGGGTGCATCGTTTACGCCGGACTACCGGACGATGCCTTACGGATTAATGGAAGAGGTCCGCATCGTGAACATATGAGAGAGAATCGAAAGGGGCGCTAAGCATGGGGCTGCGGGGACGGACAGGAAGAAGGACAATACAAGGCAAATCCAACCGGCTCTTCCTGAAGATACTCGGGTGCTTTCTGTCCCTTTTGATTCCCATCATCATTATCGGGGTGGTGGAGTACAGCTACTCGGCCCACTTGATGGAGCGGGAGTTTGCCAGCCGGATCACCACCAATCTGGAGACCGCCTCGGAGGCCATGGACTCGTATATCCAGACCTCACAGATTACCGGGGTCAATTTCTTGAATGACGAAACCGTCCAGCGGCTGCTGATGCCCAAGGATAAGCAAACCCTGGAGAATAAAGCGGAGCTGTGGCGGCTTCCCCGGATTTTGCAGCGCCATGAGAATGTGGTCAGCAGCTTTACCGATTCGACCTTTGTCTATGTGGATGACCAGGATGTGTATGTGAGCGGCGGAGCCAACTCCTTCGAGTCCTTCTTTAAACGGATGTACCGCTACGAGGAATATGACAGCGCTTACTGGGCGGGGCTGCTCCAGACGGACAAATTCATCGATCTTCTTCCGGCCACCACGGTCATCCAGGACGGCATTAACACCAAGCAGGTGGTGCCCTTGGTGCTGTTTAACCGGGTGGGCAACTACCAGGCGGTGATGGTGGTCAACCTGGCCGTATCCACGGTAGAGCGGGTGCTGGCCGGCAATGCGGTGTTTGATTCCACCACCTTCGTGGTGTTGGACGGCCAAGGCAACAAGCTCTATGACCAGCGCGGCTATCTGGGCAATGTTCCGGAGGCAGAGCTGGCGGAGACCTTCAGTGACGGCAGCCCGACCCGGGAGATGAAGGTAGCCGGCAAGCGGTATGCCGTTGCGCATATCAAGTCGGATTTGTACGGCTGGGACTATTATTCCTTCACTCCCTATTCGGAGTTCAACCGTCATACCGGCAGCATTATGGATATGACCCTGCTTTTGTGCTTGGTTCTGATTGTGATGGGAGTCGGTTTCTCTTTTGTATTCAGCCTCAACATCTATAATCCGATCCGCAACATCAGCCGGATGATCAGCCAGGAGCCGGAGGGGCGCACGGACGGGCATGAGCGCGCCTCGAATGAATTCGATGTGATCCTGCAGGGGATCAACCGGCTCTCCGACAGCAACCGGCAATTCAAAATGAAATACAGCAAACATACCAGCGAATATGTGGAGTATTCCCTCCTGTTTATATTACGGGGACATACCCTCAATGAAGAGGCCATCCTGCGGGAGACCCTGCGGGTGGACTTCGGCTTCGAGCACCCCGGCTTCATTTGCTGTACGGTGCTGTTTGATTTCAAGGAGCCCTTCTATGCCGATATCCAGGACACGGAACGCCCGCAGATCATCGGGGGCATCAAGAAAATTGTCTGGAAGTTCCTGGCCGGCGCTTTTCCCGCTTATGTGGCGGAGTACCGGCCCAATCTCTTCGTCTGTCTGGTGAATGTGGCGGAGCCCGGCCAAGCGGCGCAGATTAAGGATGCGTTCCAGCAGATGCTGGGCGTGTTCGCCTATGATGTGCGTATGTATTATGACATTGCCGTGGGAATCGGGACCTATTACGAAGGGATCAATGACATCGGACTTTCCTTCAATGAAGCAATGACCGCCATCGGAAAACGGGACAGAGAGCAGCGCTTCGAGATCCTGTGCGGCAGCCGGATCTGTGACGGAAGCCGCAGCCGGTTCGAATATTCCTTGTATGACGAGCAGCGGATTCTCAACAGTCTGAAGC
>JAEWAA010000123.1 GCA_023391955.1 Bacillota bacterium
CTTCTGGGATATGGGGCCCTTCACCACGCGGGTATCTCAGATTCCGGGCACCCAGACCACCATCAATCCGGATCTGGTGGGCCTGGGATTCCTGGGCGGCACAGTGGGCGGCGTAGCCATACATGCCGGAGCTACCGCTGTTAAGAAAATGCTGGACGAGAAGAAACACGAAGCGGCAGACAGCCATGATGAATCGGCGAGCCGCCATGATGATAAACCGAAGAAAAACGGTCCTCCTCCGGGACAGGGCCCGAATAGCGGGATAGGAGGCGGCGCATCGGTATGAGTGAACGGATAGTAGTCGACCCGGTTACACGGATTGAGGGCCATCTGCGGATTGAGGCGGATATAGACAACGGCGTCATTAAGGATGCCTTCAGCTCAGGTACGGCCATCCGCGGCCTGGAGCTGATTGTGAAGGACCGGGACCCCCGGGATGTGTGGGCGTATGTGCAGCGCATCTGCGGCGTGTGCACCACGACCCATGCCCTGGCGGCCGTGCGTTCCGTGGAGGACGCCCTGGACATCAAGATTCCCCGGAACGCCCATCTGATCCGGGAAATTATGAACGCCACCATCATGCTGCATGATCATGTGGTCCATTTTTATCACCTGCATGCCTTCGATTGGGTGGATGTGGTTAATGCCCTGAAGGCCGATCCCAAGGCTACCAGCACCCTGGCCCAGTCCCTCTCCAAGTGGCCCAAGTCCTCACCGGGCTACTTCAAGGACATTCAGGACAAGGTGAAAAAGATCGTGGACAGCGGGCAGTTGGGTATTTTTGCTAATGGATATTGGGGCCATCCAGGCTACAGGCTTCCGCCGGAGGTCAACCTGCTGGCGGTGGCCCACTACCTTGAAGCGCTGGACTGGCAGAAGGAAATTGTGAAGATCCATACCATTTTCGGCGGGAAAAATCCCCATCCCCACTATCTCGTAGGCGGAATGGCCACCCCCATCGACATTAACAGCGACAACGGCATCCATGCCGAACGCCTGATGCACGTGTCCCAGCTGATCGATCAAGCCATCGAGTTTGTGGAGCAGGTGTATCTGCCGGATCTGCAGGCCATCGGGTCCTTTTATAAGGATTGGACCTACGGCGGCGGGCTGGACAATTACCTGTGTTACGGCGACTTCTCCACGGGCGATATCCGCGATATCAACATGTACCGGATGCCCCGGGGGATTATCCTGGGCGGCAATCTCAACGAGATCCATGATGTGAATCCCAAGGACCCGGAGCAAATCAAGGAATGGATCGACTTCTCCTGGTACACCTACGACGGCAAAACCACCGGCGGCCGCCATCCCTGGGAGGGGGAAACCACCTTCCACTATACGGGACCCAAGGGCCGCTACGATACGCTGAACACCAATGACAAGTACAGCTGGCTCAAGACTCCCCGGTGGAAAGAGAAACCCATGGAAACAGGGCCGTTGGCCCGGGTGCTGCTGGGATACGCCGCGAAAAAGCCGGAATTCGTCCAGAGTGTGGATGACAGTCTGCGGAAGCTGAACGTGCCGCTTACCGCGTTGAAATCTGCATTGGGCCGGACCTTGGCCCGGGGGCTGGAGGCGCAGATTGTCGGCGGCTGGATGCGCAATGATATGGATGAGCTGTTGAAGAATATCAAGCATGGCGACCAGACCACCTTCAACAAGGCCAAATGGGAGCCCTCCACCTGGCCGAAGAAGGCACAGGGAGTGGGCTGGATCGAAGCCCCCCGCGGCGCATTGGGCCACTGGATCAACATCGAAAACGGCAAAACCGCCAACTACCAGGCTGTGGTGCCCTCCACCTGGAACGCCTCTCCGCGTGACGGCAAAAACCAGAAGGGTGCCTATGAGGCGGCGCTTACGGGTACCCCTGTAGCGGATAAGCACCAGCCGCTGGAGATTCTGCGGATTATCCACTCCTTCGATCCGTGCCTGGCCTGTGCCGTGCACATGACGGACCTGCAAAATCAATCTGCCGTAGACATACGGATCGGTTAGGGGGAAGAGCCATGAGCATGAGTGAGCCGCCGCTGCATTCCCCCGTTGGCGGGCAGCAGGATGTTTCCAGCCATGAAGCGGAACATCCCCGGTCGGAAATTGTGCTGAAGGGCAAACGGAAGGTGAGGATGGAGCGGCTTTCCAAGGACGTGGTCAAGGTGTACGTCTGGGAGCTGCCGGTGCGGATCTTTCACTGGATCAACGCCGGTGCCATTATGCTCTTGATTCTCACCGGATTGTACATCGGCAACCCTATCGTGGGCTCTACCACCGGCGAGGAGGCCTATTATACCTTTCTGATGGGCTGGGTCAGGTATATCCACTTTTTTGCGGCCTTCCTGTTTACCGCCAACATGATCTTCCGTCTCTATTGGGTGTTCAAAGGCAATTCCTTCGTCACCACCAATGTGTTGAGGCGGGCCTTCTGGAAAGAGATCTTTCAGACCGTGAAATTTTACCTTTTTATGAAAAACCGCAAGCCCCACTATACCGGACATAACCCGCTGGCCCAGCTGACCTATTTGGTGCTGATGGGCGGAGGCTCCATTGTGGCGATGTTCACCGGGTTCTATCTGTATTTCGAGCCGCAGCCGGAATCCTTCTTCGGCAAGCTGTTCGCTTGGGTGCCCTTCATCTTCGGCGGCAGCTTCTCGGTCCGCTCCTGGCACCATCTGATGGCCTGGGTGTTCATTGTTTTCATCGTGATCCATGTGTACCTGTCCTTCCGGGAGGATTGGCTGGAGAAAAACGGCACCATGAGCTCCATCTTCACCGGCTTTAAGACGGAGAAGAAGGATAAGGTGGAAACCCACGGAGGAGAAGAGCAGCTGGTGGCGAAGGCGGCGAAAAAGGAAACGAAGCATGAGTAGCGGGCGTACGGATAGCTTGAGTATGCATAGCGGCTTGGAGGCGGTCACAACCTTGAACCGTACCGGACCGGAGAAAATTACGGTTATTGGACTAGGCAACACCCTGTACACCGATGAGGGCGTGGGCATCCATGTGCTGCCCTTGTTGGAGGAGGCTCTTGCCGGTGTGGAAAATGTGGAGATCATCGAAGGCTCTACGGACGGCATCAGACTGCTGGGGCCGGTGGAGGATACGGACCAGCTGATTCTGCTGGATTCCATCAACGGTCCGGAGCTGCCGGGGTTTGTGTATACAGTGGAGCGGGAGGACATCCCGGCATATTGCAATGTGAAAATGTCGGTGCACCAGCTGGGCTTCCAGGAGGTGCTGTTCGCCGCCCGGATCAGAGAGCGGGTGCCTGCCAAGATGGTGCTGTTCGGTATACAGCCCGCTTCGCTGGAATTTGGTATCGGCTTGTCGGATACGGTGCGTGAGCGTCTGACTGCATTAACGGAGCTGGTGCACGCCCAAATCCGGGAATGGAGGAGTGATTCTTGGACCGCAGGGAATTTATGAAGGAGCTGAAAAAGGGTGTGACCGGCGTCATCCGGGAAGCGGCGGCACCTTTGGTGGAGCGCGATGTGAAGAAGCTGACCAAACTTGCCGATAAGCTGAGCGGATTTGCCTACCATACCATTGCCCCTCCCCGGGTGTGGCCAGTGATGGAGCAGTCGGCGGGCCATCCTTTCCTGCTTAACCGGGAGGCCGGCGAGTGGCGGGCATACAGTGCGGTCTGCCCGACCTGCAAGCAGCATTTGCATTATTTGTCCTATTCCGGCGAGATGAAATGTTTTGCCTGCGACCATCCATACAGTCTGGGTGAGGATACACGGCTTACGCTGCTTCCTGTGAGGCGGGCCAATACGCTGCTTCAGATCGGACTGCCCGCCAGGGAGGGATATTGATGCATGAGCTGGCGCTGATGGGGGATGTGCTGGACCTGGTGAGACGGGATGCGGAAGCCCGCGGCTTCGCGGAGGTTACACAGGTGCGGCTTTTGGTCGGGGCCTTGAGCAATGCTCTGCCGGATGCGCTGGAGATGGCCTTCGATATGTACAAGGCGGACGGGGCTGCGATGCTTGCCCGGGAGGCGGGACTTACGATGGACCTGCAGCCTGCCCGGGCATCCTGTGTGCTGTGCGGGCTGGAGTATGAACCGGAGCAGCATGCGGCTGCAGCCATGTGCCCCGTGTGCCGCTTCCCCGGAGGACGGATTACCGGAGGCGAGGAATTCAAGGTCTTATCCTATGAAGGGAGGTAGGAACCTGCCAGGAGTCGGACAGAGGGATGAAAGAACAACGAATGAATATTCACGATGAAATGACTGGGAGGGAAAGAATGACTTGAGGGCGAGTTTTTTTGGCGGCTTTTACACATTGAATACTTAATTAAAATCAAAGCCGACAAAATTGTTTGAGCATCCAAGGCATTGCTTTCCCGGTAAGGAATGGAATCCAGAGGAATATTTATTCGTTCTACCCGCTCCCTCGGCAGACTTCTTTAGGCAGGTTCCGGTACGGCAATGGAAATTGTATTGAATGAGGATGTGCTGAAGGACAACAATACCGCAGCGGCTTATATAAGGGAGCAGCTGGGACGCCACAAGGTGCTGGCCATCAATCTGATGAGCTCCCCCGGCGCAGGCAAAACCACCCTGCTGGAGGCCACCATCCGGCAGCTGTGCGGGCGGTACCGGGTAGGCGTTATTGAAGGTGACCTGGCTACGGAAAAGGATGCAGACCGCATCCGCGCCTTAGGCGTCAATGCGGTGCAGATCAATACCGGCGGCGGCTGCCATCTGGACGCGCGGATGGTGACCAAGATTCTCTCCCGGTTTGATCTGGAGGAGACAGATATCCTCTTTATTGAGAATGTGGGCAATCTGGTCTGCCCCTCCGGTTATGACCTGGGGCAAAACCATAAGGTGGCAGTGCTCAGCGTTCCCGAAGGCAATGATAAGATACCCAAATACCCTACCATGTTTATGCGGACCGGTTTGGTGCTCCTGAACAAAATTGATCTTCTCCCGTATGTGGATTTCAGCGTGGAGGCGGCCCGTGAGGATCTGTTTCAGATGAACCCGGATTCGGCGCTGATTCCGTTGTCGGCCCGCACCGGGGAAGGAATGGAGCTGTGGACGGCATGGATCGAGGCCAGGCTTGCGGAGATCAGGAGCATGGAAGCAGAAGCAGCAGTGGAGCAGCCGGGCTGAGGCCGGGAGACGAGTTGGCTTCCGGGATAACAGATCAAGCAACTGCACCTGCTTCGGACAGAAATGACCCTAACCCAACAGCGGCGCTGCTCATTACCGTAAAGGGCAGAGTTCAGGGTGTGGGCTTCCGGCCTTTTCTGTTCGGTCTGGCGGAGCGCTACGCCGTAAGCGGCACCGTCCAGAACAATATGGACGGCATCCGTTTGGAGGCGGAAGGAACGGCCACGGCGCTCCAGGAGCTCCTGGCGGCAATCCGCCGGGAGGCTCCACGGCTGGCCCGGGTGGATGACATCGGGGCGGTGCCGCTGCCGGTGGAAGGGCGTTTAGGCTTCCGCATCGTGGAGAGCAGCCGGGAGGGAGCTTCTTCCCTGGTGATACCAGTTGATGCAGGGATTTGCCCTGATTGTCTGGCGGAGCTGAAGGACCCGGCCAACCGGCGCTACCGGTACCCGTTTATCACCTGCACCCAATGCGGTCCCCGGTATACCATCATCCGGGATCTGCCTTACGACCGGCCGTATACCTCCATGAGCGGGTTCCCCATGTGCGCAGCCTGCCGGGAGGAGTATGGGAATGTGGCGGACCGGCGCCACCACGCCCAGCCCATCGCCTGCCCGGAATGCGGCCCGCGTCTCGCGCTGTACGCCATGGATGGAGTGCCGAAGGAGCCAATGGGGAGAGCAGGAGCAGAGGCGGATGAACCGGCGTGTTCAGGCGAGGCTGGCGTCGGGGCGCAAGGAGTGCGCAGGCCTCTGGCGGAGGCCGATGAAGCGGTAAGGCTATGCGCCAAGCTGCTGCGCCAAGGCGCCATTGTCGCCGTGAAGGGCATCGGCGGCTATCACTTGGCCTGCGACGCCGAAAGCGAAGCGGCGGTCGCCCGTCTGCGGCAGCGCAAGCGGCGGCCAACGCGGCCGCTTGCAATAATGGCAGCGGATGCGGAGACCGCCCGCCGGGCTGCAGTGCTGGGC
>JAEWAA010000134.1 GCA_023391955.1 Bacillota bacterium
TTTCGGATCAGCCAGGTATATGCCCAGCGCCACAGCGTCATAAACAGCAGCACAAAAAAGAAAGCGACCAGCCCGAAAGTCCAGCCTGGAGATTTGTCCGCAGCCAGCCAACGAAGCAGCAAGGCCGCAGGTACGGCAATCACGGCGTTCACAAGGGTGTAGCCGAAGGCCTGGAGCATGGTGGAGTATGCTTTGCTGCGGTAAGCCCCT
Organism: Bacillota bacterium; assembly: GCA_023391955.1. Lineage (GTDB taxonomy): Bacteria > Bacillota > Bacilli > Paenibacillales > NBRC-103111 > Paenibacillus_AR. Next base: position 211 of record JAEWAA010000134.1, read on the forward strand.
GTCAAGAGCCCTGCCAGAATCCAGGCTACGATAAAGGGCAGGGTAATCAGCCAAATTTCCGCAAAGCCGGAATCCATCTGGTGCTCCATGGTGCCGAAGAAGGTAAACAAAAGCAGCGCCAGTATATCTCCCACACCCAACAGCAAGGCACCGAAGATGAAATACTGGTTTTCAAAACGTTTCGTCATGGTTCTCTGTCTCCTACGCGTTATTGCAACTCACTTCGAACCATTATACCATAAATTGCGCCGGGTCCAATACCTTCGATCAGAGCACTTTCTGCGAAGGAGACGCTGTCCGGTTTATTTGCGTTTGGGCATAAACGGCCACCAGTTGCCCCGGCCGAAGAGCTTCACCATAACGGGCACCACAAATTGCAGGAACAAGAGCGCGTACAGGAACAAACCGGCCAACACCACAGTGGCGATCTGCAAAAGCGACATTACACCGGACGGATACATGGCGGCGAAGGTGCCGGCCAAAATGATCACGGCGGACACGATGACGGTACCCATCTTTTTCATGGCGGTGAGGATAGCGGCTTCGGCTGTTTGATCATCCTTATGCTCATTGAACCGGTCCATCAGGAAGATGCTGTAATCCACGCCCAGCGCCATCAGCATTACAAATCCGAAGAAGGGGATGGCCCAGCTTGTGCCCGTATGGCCCAGAATGCGGACGAAGATCAGCTCGTTTACCGCCAGGGACGAGAAGTAGCAGACCGCCAGGGAGCCGATCAGGTAGATGGGCATCACCAGGGAACGCAGCAGGATGATAAGTACCAGTGTGATCCCGATCAGCATCAGCAGTACGGTGCGTTTGTAGTCGGAGCTGGACATGTTGTCCAGGTCATGATACACCGAGGTGACGCCGCTTATGCCGATTTGGCTGCCTTCCAGGGCAGTACCCTGAATGGCTTTTTCCGCTGCCTCCCGGATGCCGTCAATCGAGCCCATAGCCTCCGCCTCATAGGGATTGGTAGCCAGCATCAGCTCGAAGCTGGCAAGCTTCTTGTCCGGAGACAGGTAGGTGGCCAGCACCTGCTGGAATTGCGGGTTCTGCGCCGCTTCCTTGGGGAAGAACCAGCCGGAGGTTTCCTTGTCCTGGGCGGCGGCCAGCTCGTTTAAGTAAGCCTGTGCCGCGGCAAGGCCGGTTTGAACCTGGCCGATGCCGCCGGCGCTTTGGTCCAGGCCGCTGACCAGCTGCTGCAGCTGTCCGCCAACGGAGGAGAAGCCGTTGGCCAGTTCACCCTGGCCTTGGGCCAGCTGGGTCAGCCCTGCCTGGATGGCGGGCAGGTTAGCCACGGCCTGGTTTTGGCCGTTGGCGGCGGCAGTCAGCCCGGCTTCCAGGCTGGTGGCCCCTTGGCCCACCTGCTTGATGCCGCCGGCGACACCGGATTGGCCGGCCACAAGCTGGGACAGACCGGCATTGGCCGATACCAGGCCGGTCTGGACATTGCTGAGCTGGGCGGTAAGCTGGCCCAGCCCGGCTTCCAACTCGCCGATTCCCTTGGCGGTCTGGGCTACGGTTTGGCGGACGGCGATGAAGTCACTGTCCTCGGCCAGTCCGGGGAATTTGCCGTCCAGCGCGGCAAACCGGGCTTCCAGCGAAGCCAGCGCAGCGGCGGAGTCCTTCAGCCCGGCCTGCACGGCATTATACATGCCGGTGAGCTGGCCCAGCCCGTTTTTGGCGGCCTCGTAGCCGCTCAGCAGCTGATTGCCGCTGTCGGCCAGCTGTTGGGCGCTTTTCTCCAAGGCGGCGATGCCGTTGGCCAAATCCCCGGCGCCCGTTGCACCGCTGCGGACGCCCTGCTCAATGCGGGTGAGGCCGGCTTGCAGCTCCTCCACGCCGTTTTTCAGCTTGCCTGTGCCATCAACCAGTTGGTTGATGCCGTCTGTAGCCTGCGCCATCTGGGGGGCGGAGCCGCTTAAGGACTTGGAGGCTTCGGCCAGCCCGTTCTTGATGGTTTCCAGCCCTGCGCTGCCTTGGCCCAGGCCGTCGCTGACGGTTTTGGCCTGGCTGGCTACGGCGAATTCAGGCATCTCCTCCCCAAGCGGACGGGTGAGGCTGCGCACCTTGGCTACACCGGGAGCACGGAGCAGCTCACGGGAGACCTTTTCCATAACGCCGAAGGCTTCCTCATTATCCAGCGTTTTGTCGCTCTCCAGCACCACCTTGGTGGTCATGGCTTCACCGGGACCGAAGCTGTCGGCCACCAGATTGAAGCCCTTCACGGAATCGTAGTTTTCGCCGATTTCATTCAATGAATTGAAGGAAAGGGTGCCCTTATAGCTGAGCAGAAGGGGCACAACAATAACTGCGGCCAACAGCAGCGCAGCCCAGGGCTTGCGCAGGGAGAAGCTTCCCGTAGCCGCCCACATGCGGCTTTCCTGATGCTCGCTGGACCGTTTGGAGGGCCAGAACAGCCGTCCGCCCAAGAGCGCCATGAAGAACGGCACGATGGTGAACAGAGCCGCCAGCAGCACGGCGACACCAATGGCTACGGCCGTGGCGGATTGGTACAGCTTGAAGCTGGCCAGACCGATGGTGGAGAAACCCACCAAAGCGGCCAAGCCGCTGAAAATGACGGTCCGTCCCGCAGTGGAATAGGTTTTGATAATGGCTTCCTGGACCTGCCCGGGGTTATGGGCCAGCTCCTCCTTAAACCGGCTGAGCAGAAGAATGCAGTAGTCCGTACCAATCCCGAACAGCACGGCCACCAAGAAAATTTGTGTAAAGTTGGAAATGGGGAAATTCAGCTGATCCACCAGGAAAGCAACGATGGACTGGCTGGCCAGATATGTAATGCCTACGGTCATCAAGGGGATCAGAGGGGCAACCACCGAGCGGAATACCAGCACCAGCACGATCAGGATGAAAAAAACAGTGATCAGCTCCGTACGCTGCAGCCCTTTTTCCGAGCTGATGACGACATCCTCGTCAATAAGATGCTGGCCGGTCAGATAATGCTCCACCGGCAGTTTTTCCATGGGCTTTTGCAACGCCTCACGAATCTCTGCGGTGTCCCGGCCGTTCTGCTTCACATTCACCATGGCGATCATGGTTTTGTTGTCCTTGGCCGCCATCTGGGACTCCAGCTCCTTGCTGTCGAAGGCGGACATCACGCCGGTGATGCCCAGGCTTTGGGCGGAGGACTTCAGCTGGCCCAGCGTGGCGCTGATGGCTTCCTTGTCAGAGGCCGTCAAGCCGGCAGCATTATGGAACACCGCGATAATAGACAGCTCGTCGGGATCCTTGGTCTGATGGCGCTCCTGCATTTCGGCGGCCAATACAGAAGGATAACCCTCGGGAAGGGCGATCCCGCCTTTTTCCCGGACGAGATTAGCCATGCTGGGAGCTGTCATCAATAGCGCCACAAGGCCGCCGATCCAGATGGCCATAATGAGCCAACGGCTTTTCAAAATCATCTTCATGGGTGTTCTCCTCCATTGTTTAGGGAAATAATGTTGCCGATTTTTTCGTATATCCCGATAAAGGCCTCCGCTTCCTCCTCCTCCAGCTGCTGTAGATAGAATTCCACAAACTGCCGGATTTTTTCCTGAGTGGCGTGATAAACCGTTTGGCCGGCCTCTGTGGTTTGAAGATGCACCACACGCCGGTCCACTTCATCGCGGATGCGGGTCACATAGCCTTTGGTAACCAGCCGGTCGACCATAGCGGTGACCGCGCTCCGGTTGACCCCGCAGGCATCGGCCAGACGGGAAGCCGGACAAGGACCGTGCTTGGACAGGAAACGCACCGCAAAATACTGTTCCATGGTCATTTCCTGCACCAGCTCCGCCACAATGGAGGCAATCATCCGGGTGGCAAAAAGATATACATCCTCGTACCGTGAAATCAGAGCATCAAGTTTTTTGGACTCCATAAGTTAACCTCCTAACACTCCCGACTTGAGTCAGCCTCATTCGGGCTTGACCATTTAATTCAACATGTGAACTATTCACTTGGGTAATTATAAAAAAATGGCCACGCTGCTGTCAACCGGAATCATTAAGGCAAGGGGATGTGCGCAGGGAATGGACAAAGCCGCACAATTGTCCGTCGGAAAGTGGACATTGTCAGATAGGCGGAGGTGGAAGTAGGTGTTTCTATATGTTGCGGTAATAGTGAGTTTTTGTTCTATATGTTGTGTTTCGTGGCAGCGGAAGCCCCGGGCATTCACTATTTCTGAATGTCCACCTTATGAAAGACAAATTACGATAAATGTCCATATCCAGTAAACATCCGAGAAACTTCCTCTTATATAGCTGGCACTTCGGTCTCTGATTTCTTATTGTGGCAAAAATAGCTGGTTTTCTCTCTAAAAACGAAAAAAAACAAGCCCGCCTAATCGGTGGGCCGTTTATTGTATGTGTGGAGGTATCAATCTTGGCAGCAGTTTATTCGGGCGCTGTCAGCAGGTGCGGCTGGAGTCGGAGGAACAGCAGGTGTCTGCCTGGTCGGCTCCAATGTCTTGGGAATAGAGCAGGATATTGCCGCGTCTGAGCCAGCCTTGCCCGCTCCAGAACGACTGCCCCAGCTCATTATCATCCAGCACCATGATGTGGCACTTCATGATGCTTTGGCTGCCCAATGCCTCCAGAGCTGCTTGGACCAGCTGTCTGCCGGTTCCCTGCCCGCGGCAGGCGGCACTGACAGCCAGGTGATAAAGGAAGCCGCGGCGTCCGTCATGGCCGGCCAGCACGGTGCCCTGGACACCGCCGGCATGGTCCTCCGCCACAAAGCTTAAGCCAGGATTCCGCTCCAGGAACCGGCGGATATTGTCCTCGCTGTCGGAGGCGCTTAGTCCCATGCCGGGCGTACGGCTCCATAAGTCATACGCCGGATGGTAGTCCTCCATAAGGAAGGGGCGGATTTTCATAGCTGCGGCTCCTTTTTGGTCATGATGATCGATGGTTAATCAATGTATTCCGGCTGATACTCATCCTCCGGCTTGCGGATCCAGCGCTTCAGGTATCCCTGCTCATTCAAAGCCTTGATGGTGATGATGAGCACCGGCGACAGAATCAATCCCGCTACCCCGAACAGGGAGAGGGAGATAATCATAAACGCTAGCATGGTAAAGGCGGACACTCCCAGGGAGTCGCCGGTGATTTTGGGCTCCAGAATCTGTCTGACCAAGAGCACAATGGCGGTGAGGATGGAGATTTTGATCGCCAGGACCGTCTCGCCGACGATCAGCAGGTAGGCGGTCCAAGGCAGGAAAAAGGTGGATACACCCAAAAGCGGCAGCACGTCGAAGAAGGCGCACAGCAGGGCCACCGAAAACGCATTTCCCACATTAAACAAGAGAAGACCGATGAATACCAGCACCCCTGTAATGGACACCAGCTTCAGGGTGGACTTTATGTAGGTCACAATACCACGAAGCACATTTTCCCGGAGAAAATTAAACGCTACCTTAAAGGTGCCCGGGGTATGCTCCCTGGCCATCCGCTTCCAGGTCTCAATCTCCACACTCAGGAAATAGGCCAGAATGGTGCCGATGAAGAAGTTCGCCAGAAAGCTGGTGAAGGAGGTGAACTTGCTCATCAGCCATCCCAGGACAATGGTGGTGAAGGAGGAGATATATTTGGCCATGGTGGAGACATATTGCACGATCTGGTCCGCCAAGTCGGGAGGCAGATTGTCCCAGCGCTGCTTCAGGTCATTGATATCCTGGTACACCTGATCCTGGAAGGTGGTGCTGAAGGTGGGAATCAGGCCCTTGATATTGTCCAGCTGGGTAATCAGAATGGCGCTTAGCCCTACAAGAATGGCCAGGATGATGATAATGAACAGCAGCAGGGATATGGCGGTTGCCAGCGACTTCTTGACACCCTTCCGGTTCAGGGAGCGGGCCAGCGGCTCAATGGCGGCGAAGATCAGCAGCGCCCAGAATATGGGGGCACCCAGCTTATACAGATAGCTGAACAGGAGCATAAACAGATACACGGTAAAAATCATTAAGGCAATATCAAATGCCGTTTTATAGTATTTTTTATAAAAGGACATCATGGTCTGGCGAGTTCCCTCCCCGGTTAGTTTGGACAAGCTGGCAAACAGGTGTGTTGCGGGTTAACCCTCAGCTGGTCAGGTCCACTTGGCCGCCCACAGCTTCATTTCCTTCAAAATCTGGTGCAGATCCTGTCCCTTGGGGGTGAGGCGGTATTCCACCGTAACCGGTACGGTAGGAAATGCGTGGCGCTCCAGCACACCCTGCTCCTCCAGATGCCGCAGCGTGTCCGTTAATGCCTTGGGGCTGATGCCGGAAACGGTCCGCTGCAGCTCGCCAAAACGTTTGGTCCCGCAGAACAGCTCCCGGAGCACAAGAAACGCCCATTTGCCGCCGATCACATGCAAGGTCTTTTCAATGGAGCATTCAATCACCGACGGTTGCTTCGGAATGTAGTTGCTGATGTTGGAGCGTGCAGCCTCGGCGAGTTTAGGTTGACACATGTAAACGGTCCTCCTTGTCCGGAAAGTAGTAGGATATTTACACCTTACACAATGAAGAGAGCAGAAGCAATACTAACCGGTTCTTTTCCCAAAAAAAGGGCCCTCTCCATATGGAGAAGGCACTTGAAGATTGAATTTACAGACGAATGGCCTGTCCGGCCGGCTCCGCCAGGCAGTCCCAGTCCTTGAATACCGGCTGGAAGCCGGCCTTGTACAGCATACGCCGGATGTCCTCCACACTGCGGTCATCGGAAATTTCAAATTGAGGAGTGCCTTCTCCGGTGTGGCCGCCCACCTCCGTAGAGACTCCCGCCGACATTTTGGTAATGCCCAGATGCACCAGATGGTCCCGCAGCTCCCCGTTTTCCCGGGTGGACAGGGCGATTCCGGCCCGGGGCATAAACAGGCGGTAAGCCAGCAGAATCTGGACCAGGTTCCGGTCCGAAACAAGAGATTGGGGATCATATTCGCCCAGATACGGACGGAACCGGGGGGCGGACAGGCTGATTTCGCAATCCCGGTACTTGTCCTGCAGATAACGGGCGTGCATGCAGGCATGGAAGGCCTCCCGCCGCCACTCGTACATCCCCAGGAGCGCCCCAATATTCACATTGCGGAACCCGGCCTGACATGCCCGCTCCGGCGCCTCCAGACGGTTGCGGTACACCCGTTTGGGGCCTTTCACGTGGATTTGGCTGTACGTATCCCGGTGGTACACCTCCTGGTACAAGGTGAGCCCGTCCGCACCCGCCTCCACCAGCTGGCGGTATTCCTCTGTGCGGAGGGGGAAGATTTCGATGCTCACGGAGGGGAAGAACTCCTGCAGGACATGGACACAATCCACCAGGTAATCCATCGGCGTTGCCTGGCGGGATTCACCGGTCAGCATAAGCACATGCTTGAGGCCTGTGGCGGCGATGGTCTCGGCCTCCTTGCGCAGCTGGTCCATGGACAGACGTTTGCGGGGGAATTCAAAGTCGGCGCTAAAGCTGCAATACGTGCATTTATTGATACAGAAGTCGGATACATACATCGGGGTAAACAGCTGCATGGCGTACCCGAAGTGGGTCCGGGTCAACCGTTGGGCCTTCTGTGCCATTAACTCCAGAAAAGGCTCGGCGGCAGGAGAAAGAAGTGCCAGAAGATCCCGCTCCTCCAGCCGGTCCCGGGATAAGGCCCGGCGGACATCGTGCGGGCCAAGCTCTTTCCATAGTTCTTCGTAGGGATAATGCTCAAGCCGTTCCAGTATGGGGCCAAAGCTCATGGCCGTCACCTCCTAGTTTAATTGGTGGGAATGCCGTCAGGCACCCAGGAATCCGGTGAGGGGCGAGGAAGCGGACGCCGCTTCCGTAACTGGCCCCAGTCCGGACAGGTAAGCCTGGCGTCCGGCCCGGACGGCGTCGCGGAAGGCCGCCGCCATGCCCATGGGATCGCGGGCGGTGGCAATGGCCGTGTTAAGCAGGACGGCGGAGGCACCCATCTCCATGGCTTCCGCTGCTTCGGAGGGCCTGCCGATGCCGGCATCCACAATAACGGGAATGTCCATTTCCTCAATCAGGATGCCGATAAGCTCCTTGGTTCTAAGCCCTCTGTTGGTTCCGATGGGCGAGCCCAGGGGCATAACGGCAGCTGCTCCGGCATCGCGCATTCTGACTGCGGCGGACAGATCGGGGCTCATGTACGGAAGCACCACAAACCCCTCCTCCGCCAGAATTTCCGTGGCACGTACCGTCTCCGCATTGTCGGGCAAAAGATGCTTCTGGTCCTTGATCACTTCAATCTTGACCCAGTTGCCCATACCCGCCGCCTTGGCCAGACGGGCGATGCGTACCGCCTCCTCTGCGGTACGGGCGCCGGAGGTGTTGGGCAAAAGCACCATTTCCTTGGGAATATGGGTGAGGATATTCTCTTCCTGGGACGAGGGGTCAACCCGCCTCAGGGCAACGGTAATCACCTGGGCGCCGGAATTGGCGACCACCTCGGGAATCAGGGCGTTTCGGCTGTATTTGCCGGTGCCGATGAACAAACGGCTGGACAGGGCTTGGCCCCCGATATGAAACAAATCCTCCATGGATAAAAACCTCCTTATAAT
>JAEWAA010000144.1 GCA_023391955.1 Bacillota bacterium
GTTAGTGCAAGAAGTGAACCGTTATATTCGATACTACAATCACGACAGATGTCAATGGGGATTAAAAAAGATGACCCCTGTACAATACAGGAATCATCTTTTACGTGTGGCTTAACTCTTTTTTTCAAAGTGTCCTTGACATGGGGGCCAGTTTAGAAACGATTTTCCGCTATTCCTTCTTTTTTGCCGTTTGGCAGGCTGCGGAGGACCGATAGCGGAACTTGCTTTCCGTTATCGCCTTTTGGGTTGGTTACAATCTATGAATAGCGGAAATATCTTTCCGGTATTCTGTGATAGCCTGCTGCGACCAACCCATAGCCTCTTGGAAATAATATTTGGTTATAATCATCCGTTCCCCTGCGGGAGCGGCTTTTTTTGCGTATACTAACATACGTACCTCACTATGAATTTTTCGGAAGGATGATGTTGTATGCACTTGCTGACGAATGGAAAAGACGGCCGCAGGTGTCCGAGGCTGGAGGTCTTGTCCTGACCGCATGTCATCGGACTCCTGCGAAGAAAACCGGCATGGTTCCACCGGAACCCCGCCACCCTAGGCCGTGTCTGAAAACTCGTTGAGGGCATCTTTCAGCGCCTTTTCATCCCTTGCAGCGTTACTTTCGCTTGACGTACCCCCGGTACGCCTGCGCAAAAGTGCCTTGCCTGGAACGAAAATTCGCTAAAATCTGCTCCCCTCGGAGTTTCCAGACACACCCTAATTTATCTTGGCAGGAGGAAAACCATTGAACGACTTTTTGACACAATGGGGCTGGCGCCCCTTATTTGATGAGGAAGCAGACGTTTACCGGGCCCAGGGATGTGTTCCCGCCCGTGTTATACTGGAGCACAAGCATATGTACCGGATCGTCTCGGAGAACGGCGAATATTTGGCGGAGATCACCGGTAAATTCCGCTATCAGGCGGATGGCCGGGAGGATTTCCCGGCGGTGGGCGATTGGGTGATGGCTAACCTCCGGGAATCCGACGGGCGGGCCACTATCCGCGGACTGCTCCCCCGCTTCAGCAAATTTTCCCGCAAGGTTGCCGGGGCAGTAACGGAAGAGCAGATCGTGGCGGTGAATGTGGATACCATCTTCCTGGTGCAGGCGCTGAATCAGGACTTTAATCTGCGGAGACTGGAGCGTTACCTGATCCTGGCCTGGGAAAGCGGGGCCAACCCCGTGGTGATCCTGAGCAAAGCGGATCTGTGTGAGAACCGGGACGAGCTGATGGCGCAGGTGCACATGGTGGCTGCGGGAGTTCCTGTCCACGCCGTAAGCGCACTGGACGGAATCGGGCTGGAGGATCTGGCGCCTTACATTGGCAAAGGGAAAACCGTAGCGCTTATGGGCTCCTCCGGCGTAGGCAAATCCACCCTGATTAACCGGCTCATCGGCCATGAAGCCATGGATACCGGAGGCATCCGCGAGGATGACGGACGGGGACGCCACACTACCACCCACCGGGAGCTGCTGCTTTTGCCTGACGGCGGACTGCTGCTGGATACACCCGGCATGCGGGAGCTGCAGCTGTGGGATGCGGACCAAGGAATAAGATCAGGCTTTGCCGATGTGGAAACCTTGTCCGGCCAATGCCGCTTTCACAACTGCTCCCATAACCGGGAGCCGGGCTGTGCCGTTCAAGCCGCCCTGCAGGACGGCACCCTGGAGGAGGAGCGTTACAACAGCTATCTGAAGCTCCAGAAGGAGCTGGCTTATCTGGCGCGCAAGGAGGATAAGCAGCTTCAGCTCCAGGAAAAATCCAAGTGGAAGCAGATTCACAAGCAAATGCGCACCCAAAAGCCCCGTTAAGATCCGATAAGATCCGTTAAGATCCGGAAGCCCTTTTCCCCGGCAAAAGCAGGCCAACACCTGCTCGCCTGGTGGAAAAGGGCTTATTTTGATCAAACCCGGCATGTCCCGGACAAATTATACGTAAAATTTACATTATGATAATCATCCGTTAACTTCTCTTCCCTACAATCAACCTTGGATACAGTAATAATAAAATTTACTATTAATCCAATGGGAGGAATTTCGAACATGCAAATCAAGCACAAGCAAACAGCGGCCCTTTTGCTCACAGCCGCCATCAGCACAGCAGGCATCACCGCAGCCGGAGCAGCATCGCAGGAGACGGCACAGCCCGCCGTCAAAAATGTGATCATCCTCATTCCGGACGGCATGAGCGTAGGCGGCACCACACTCACCCGCTGGTACAAGGGCGCTCCTCTTGCATTGGACGAAATGGCTTCCGGTCTGGTGCGTACATATTCTTCCGATGCCGCCATTGCGGATTCCGCCCCTGCAGGCTCCGCTTTTGCCAACGGACATAAATCCCATACCGGCTTTGTCGGAGTTCTTCCGGATGAAGCCAATATGCCGGGCCTTGCCCCCATTGCCGAGGCGGACAAGCGCAAGCCGGTGGCCAGCGTCCTGGAGGCCGCCAGACTGGCCGGCAAATCCACAGGGGTCATCGCCACCTCGGAGATCATGCATGCCACACCTGCGGATTTTTCCGCCCACTATCCCGACCGCAGCAATTATGATGCGTTGAGCGAGCAGCAGGTATATGCCGGAATGGATGTGGTGCTGGGCGGGGGCGCCAAGTTCCTTGCAGCGGAAAACCGCAAGGACAAGGAAAATCTGATCTCCGAAATTGAACGTTTGGGCTATGACTATCTGACCACCCCCCAAGAGCTGGAGAGCTCCAGCGCAAGCAAGATCTGGGGCATGTTTGCTCCCGGCGCCATGGCCTACGACATGGACCGCAGCCCGGACAAGGAACCCTCTCTTGCCCAAATGACCCAAAAGGCCATTGAGGTGCTGTCCAAAAATGAAAAGGGCTTTTTCCTCATGGTGGAAGGCTCCAAGGTGGACTGGGCGGCCCATGCCAATGACCCGGTGGGAATTATCAGCGATGTGCTCTCCTTCGACGATGCCGTCAAGGTCGCACTGGATCATGCCAAAACCCATAAGGATACCGCAGTCATTGCCGTCACCGACCATGGCAACGGCGGCTTGACCATCGGCAACAAGGACACCACCAAAACCTACGACAAGGAACCCTTGTCCACCTTTCTCGCCCCTCTGCAAAAAGCCAAGCTTACGGGAGAAGGACTGGAATCCGTTCTGAATGCGGACCGTTCCAACGTCCAGGAGGTAATGGCCGAATATTTCGGGATTACGGATTTGACGGATAAGGAGATCGCCGCCATCAAGAGTGCAAAGGCAGGCAGCCTCAACTATACCGTTGGGCCCATGATCAGCGACCGGGCCAGAATCGGCTGGACCACAGGCGGCCATACCGGTGAGGATGTTGTCCTGTACAGCTACTCCCCCAATGGCGACCGTCCCATGGGTGTAATCGAGAATACTGACATTGCTAAATATATGGCCCGTATGCTCAATGTAAGTCTGGAAGAGGCCACCAAGCAGCTGTTTGTTCCGGCCAGAGGCGCTTTTGAAGCCAAGGGGGCGGCTGTGGTCTGGGAGGATAATCAGGGCAATCCCTACATTACAGTGACCAAAGGCAACTCCGTGCTTAAGCTCCATGTGTTCAAAAATATCGCCGAGCTTAACGGGCAGGCCGTGACGCTGAAGGGCAATGTGCTTTTTAACGGCATCAGCGCTTTTGTGCCCCAGGATGCAGTTGACCTCATTCCTTAACGCACTATTTATCGTACAAAAAAGGCAAGGCAGCCGGATTTCTCCGTGCTCCTTGCCTTTTGCGTGTGCAGGAAGGTTATTGGCCGATTTCCTCCTTGACGGGCTCAGGCGTTTCCCAGGAGGGGAACGGGTCCCGCAGCGTTTTCCAGTCTGCCGCCATTTCCCGGTCGGTGAGCAGGCATTGGTCCAGCTGCGCGGTGAGGTCCTCCCGGTCCAGCTGGATGCCGATAAGAACCAGCTCGTTGATCCGGTCGCCCCACTCCGGGTCCCATGATTTAAGCAGCTCGGGGCTTTCCTGGAAATAGCGCTCCCGTTCCTTCTCCGGGAGAGTCGCCAGCCAATAACCCGCCGGACCAAACTGGATGGAAGGGCCGGCTTGTCCGATGGAGGCAGCCATATCCGGGCGGGAGGCCAGCCAGAGAAATCCCTTGGAGCGGACGATTTCCTGAGGCAGCTTGGTCAGGAACTTGTACAGCCGGCCAGGGTGAAACGGACGACGCCTGCGGTACACGAAGGAGCCGATGCCGTACTCCTCCGTTTCCGGCGTATGCTCCTCCTTCTGCAGCTCCCGCATCCAGCCTGCGGAGGCGCTGGCCTCCTCGAAGTCGAAGCGGCCGGTATTGAGGATTTCGGCGGCATCTATCCTGCCATATATACTGCGGACCAGCTTGGCCCTGGGCTGAAGGGCACGAAGCACTCCCTCCAGCTGCTCCAGCTCAGCTTCCTGTAGCCTGTCGCATTTATTCATAATGAGCACATCGCAGAACTCAATCTGGTCAATGAGGAGATCGATAATATCCGGCTCCTCTCCGTTCTCCTCCGCTT
>JAEWAA010000146.1 GCA_023391955.1 Bacillota bacterium
CCATGACCCTCCAGAACCCCCTGCACCAGCGCCTTCCGGTCCAAAGCGGTGTTGATAGCTTTGCGGATGGCCGGATCAGCGGTCACATCATTGCCGATGGGGTTTCCGTCAGCGGTTTTGCCGCCTGCTTTCACATATGGGAACATGATGCCCCGGTTATCAGCGGAGGGCAACGCAACCAATTCCATCCCGGCAACGGTTTGTTTGCTGAAGGCCGCCGGGATGGCCGCCATATCCACCGTCCCTGCCTTGGCAGCGGCATAAGCGGCATCTTCATTTAGAAACAGGAAGGTAACCCGCTGGAAAAACGGCTTGCTGCCGTAATAGTCCGGATTAGCCTCCACAATCAGCTGCTGGCCTTTATCCCACTGCACCAGCTTGTACGGGCCGGATCCTACCGGCTTCAGGGCATAGTCCTTGCCGTGAGCATGTTTGGGAACAATGCCGGTGGAAACCAGCATTTGTGTGAAGGTGGACTGCGGCTCCTTCAAGGTAAGCTTCACCGTCAAATCCCCGTCGGCCTCCACCTTGCTGAGGTTGCTCAGATCAATGGAGGAGCCGCTTTTGGCAGCTGTTTCATAGGTATACTGCACATCCGCAGCCGTTAAGGGTTTGCCGTCGCTAAACTTCACGCCGCTCTTCAGCTTAACGGTCCATAAGAGGCCGTCCGCGCTGACCGTATAGCTCTCGGCTACATCAGGCACCACGTTCAGCTTGCTGTCCCGCTTCAGCAGTGTGCTCTGGAACAGCGGTGAGCCGTAACGCCCCCAGCCTGTGGTGGGATCAAATCCGGCATCCGGTTCTCCGCCAATAGCCAGAACCAGCTCCTTCTTTTCCCCATTGGCTGTGTTGGCGTTAGGCTGGGGCTTGTCCTTCCCGCAGGCACTGATGGCCAGAACCAGAGCCAATAACATCAACATAAACGCATACTGCCGCTTTCTCATTCTTCATCTCCCTTTCTTTCGTCCTCGTGGGAATGGCTGTGTTGATGGTGATGATGACTGTGTTCTGCGGACTCATCAATGAAGGTGACGGACAGCTCTGCATAAAACACTCCTTTTTGCACCTTAATCCGGTTGGTCAGCTCCCGCAGCCGTTTTACCTGACCTCGCACTACGATGATCTCCAGACATTGGTCGTGATTCAGATGGATATGCATGGTGGAGATAATATCGTGATGATACTGGTGCTGCAGTCCGGTTAAGGTAATGGATAGATCGTTTACGTGATGGTCGTAGACCATGACGATGGTGCCGGCGGCAGACTGGTCCGGCGTGGCATGATCCGAATCCAGTATGGCCTTGCGCACCAAATCCCGGATAGCCTCGGAGCGGTTTTCGTAGCCTTGTTTGCCGATGAGCTTATCGAACCGGCCCATCAGTTCCTCCGGCATGGATACCCCAAACCGGACAAGCGGAGATTCTTTTTCAGACATTGGATCAACCCCCGTCGTGATATTGGAAAATTTATGTATGGTGTTACAAAACATATAAAACGTAACACGAATTCAGCGTCTTGTGAAGCAAAATTTGCTTGATGTAGGCGCGGGGAGAGACTTTTGGAGCTGTAGAGGACTAGTAGCGGGATAGAGACATGTGGCGGCTATAGGAGTTCGGTTGCGGGGATGGATACGGGTTGGCTATAGGAGATTGGTTGCGAGGATGGATACGGGTTGGCTATAGGAGGTCGGTTGCGGGGATGGATACGGGTTGGCTGTAGGGACGATTGAGGGAACATGGTGGCTGACATTAGCGGCGGGGAACGTGTGAGTTTTAGCATAACTGCGGGGGTGTTTGGACTAATTGCTTAGTGTTGCGGGTAACAAGTGAATTTATGTGTTTCAAGGGCAATTGGAGCTAATGGCCTCGGCTGCGGAATGGCATTTGAGGTTGTGAAACTCGGCTGTGGGGAATGCGAGATTTTTAACGGAACTGAGCGACGCTTAAACGGCAAAAATCTCCTTTGAGGTTTTTTAACGGAACTATCCGACTCTTAGAGGCATTTTTGAGGTCTTAAACCAGCCGAAAGTGACTCTAAGAGTCGCTGAGTTCCGTTAAAAATGAAATTTGTCCATTTTGATCCGCTAAGAGCTCCTCAGTTCCGCTATAGCATCGGCCCCCCAGTACTCCTATTCCCTTTTAGTCACAACTAGTCACTTCTATTAGAAGCACCACCCTGCTCCTCCCTACTGTAACGTTCCATCACGAAGGTTCTAAAGCGGGTAGCGGCAGGGGGCAGCCAGCCGTTGCGTCTCCAGGCGATGCCGATCTGCCTCATACACCCGGACCCGGCAATGGGGCGCTTCACCACCTGATCCCCGTACGGATTGCGGATATCCGGCAAAAGCGACACCCCAAGCCCCGCGGCCACCAGGCCCAGCGCCGTCATCACCTCCTCCCCCTCG
This sequence comes from Bacillota bacterium, assembly GCA_023391955.1. GTDB lineage: Bacteria > Bacillota > Bacilli > Paenibacillales > NBRC-103111 > Paenibacillus_AR. The sequence continues at coordinate 2,405 of JAEWAA010000146.1, forward strand.
AATAAAATCCGGGGAACCACCTGAAGCTGCCCGAACAACTGGTCGGTGATGGTCCGCAGGCCGTAGCCCTGCTTCATGGCGATAAACGGAGCCTGGGCCAGCTCACTCACCTGGACCTCCTGTTCCTGTGTCAAGGGATGGCTTCGGGGGAGGTAGGCAAACAGATGCTCCTCCCACAGCTCCGCCCATTCGATGCCTTTTCTGGTTTCGGTCATGGAGGAAATAACCACATCCACCTCCCCCTGCTCCAGCCGGTCTAGCATCATCCGGGTGGAGTCCTGAAACAGCTGGAAGCTTATACGCGGCCACACGGCCGTAAAAGCGCTTAAGATGTCCGGTACAGCCGTCAGCCCCAGGGATTTCAGGAAAGAGAGGGACACGGTGCCGCCTTCCGGGTCCAGAGCTTGAAGAAGCTCCTCCTTCCCGGCTTCGATCTCGGCTAACACCCGTTCTACCCGCCGGGCGAACTGCGCCCCGTACCGGTTCAACCGCACCATGCGCCCATCCCGGTCCAGCAGCGGCATACCCAGCTCCGCCTCCAGCTTGGCGATAGACCGGCTGAGTGCAGGCTGGGACATCATCAGATCCTCTGCCGCCCGCGTGAAATGCTGCACCTTCGCTAACGTGGCGAAGTGCTCCAGCTGCTGCCATTCCAACGTAACCGCCTCCATGTTTTTTGTGCATGTATGCTATGATTATCCTGCATTAGACTTCTCCCCGTTGCGCTTTTACAATCGTACTAGACCGTGTTTGCAAACACGCCTAGATAAATCAGCCAGCTGTACGCATAGGGAGGAAAAGCCGTTTTGGAAACTGTTGCTCTTATTCTTGTAATGTTATTGGTCGGCCTGCTCCTGGGCTTCGTAGGGGCGGGAGGCTCCGGCTTTATGATAGCTGTGCTCACTGTAGGCTTCGGCTATCCCATCCATGTCGCCATGGGAACCGCCATAGCGGCCATGATGTTCACATCCTTGTCAGGCATGCTCAGCCAGCTTCGCCAGCGGAACACGGACATCGCCACCGGCATTCTGGTGGGGGTCATCGGAGCGTTGGGCGCCTGGGTGGGATCCGGCATCGCCTTCGCCATTCCGGAGAGCGCCATGAAGTGGTGCACCTCGGGAATGCTGGTGCTCTCGGGGCTGGCATTATGGCTAAAGCTCTCCATGTCTTCCCGGGACAAAGAGCGGCAAAACCTGCAGCACTCCCCTGCCCGCAGAAGAATCACCGCCGTCTGTGTCGGCTTAACGGTGGGGGTGCTCACCGGTACCTTCGGCATCGGCTCCACCCCCTTCATCCAGCTGGGGTTGATGCTGCTCCTGGGACTCAGCATGCGCAGAGCCGCAGGCACCTCCATGCTGATCATCCTGTTCGTCGCAGCTGCGGGAGCCATCGGCTATTTCCAGGCGGACAGTCTCAATGTGCCGCTTCTCTTCACCGTATTGGCCGGCTCCATGACCGGCTCCTACATCGGTGCCCGGTTTACCAAACGCGCACCTGCGGCGCTGCTCCAAACCGGCATGGTGGCCACCCCCATCGCAGCCGCATTTCTGCTTCTTTTATAAACTAATTTTCATCCGATGGAGGATGCTGCCATGCCCCTAGAACAACCGATGGACCAGAAATTGCTGATCGATACCGGATACGGCCGGGTGCAGGGAATCCGGGACGGGAACGTCTGCACCTTTTATGGCTTGCCGTATGCGTCGCCCCCCGCAGGGGCAGGCTCCCGTTTCAAGCCCCCTCTTCCGCCCCAGCCGTGGAACGGCGTATGGAAGGCTGATGTCTTCGGGCCAACAGCTCCCCAGTCCAATCCGCTTCCCTATAATCCCAACCAGTCTGAGGACTGCCTCACACTGAACATCTGGACAGATGGCACGGAGAAGCCCGAACGCCCGGTATTGGTCTATATCCACGGCGGCGGTTTCACCTCCGGGTCAGGCTCCAATCCCTCCTTTAACGGCCGAACCTTTGCGGAAAACGGTGGAGTGGTTGTAGTCACGGTGAATTACCGTTTGGGTGTGTTGGGTTTTCTGGATTTGTCCTCCGTGCTGGGCGCAGAATACCGGACCTCGGGCAATACAGGGTTGCTGGATGTGATCGCCGCCCTGAACTGGATCCGCGAAAACATCGGCTCTTTCGGCGGCAACCCTAACCGGGTTACTGTAATGGGCCAATCCGCCGGTGCCAAATGCGTCGGCGCCCTGCTTTGCGCCCCGTCGGCGGAAGGACTATTCCACCGGGCCATTGCCATCAGCGGCTCCGTGCAGGCGGTACGCGACTCGGGGACCTCGGCAGAGCTGACGGAGCGTTTTCTCCACCATGCGGGCCTGAACCCCCGGTCCACAGACTGCTTGCTCACCATGCCCGCTCAAGACCTGATGGTGCTCCAGCAGGATTGGGTGAAGGACCTGCGCGGGGTCCATTATTTCGGCCCCGTTATTGACGGGCAAACCATCCATGCCCAGCCGCTGGAGGAGCTGGCCCGTCCAGATCGGCATCTGCCGCCTCTTTTGATCGGCACCTCCCGCAATGAAACTGCCGGATTTATCGCCGGCGATGCCATTATGCAGCGCCCTTCCCTTGAGGTGCTGGAGTCCATCTTCGGACAGAATGCCGGTGCGGTGCAAGCGGTGTATGAGCGGCGCAGCGGCTTGCCACTGGAAGACGTCAACCCCAACATGGCCGTCTGGGAAGCGGTGATGACGGACTGCATGTACCGAATCGCCGCCATCCGGACAGCGGAGGCTTATGCCGCTTCCGGAGCTCCCGTCTGGCTGTACCGCTTCGATGCGGGAGGCCCCCATGGAGCCGGACATGGCAGCGAACGCCCGTATATCTGGCATAACGGCTTCCCGCCTGCCCGGGCGGCTCTTGCGCACAGGATGCATCAGGCCTGGATCCGTTTTATCCATGGCAGCGAGCCGGAGCATAAAGCTATCGAAGAAGCTTGGCCCCGGTATGATCAGGCCAACCGGTCTATCCTGCTGTTTAATGAAACCTGCCGTATATCCGATCTCGGCGATGTCCAGGACGATCCGGATTTCCCCATGCAGTCCCTTATTCTTTAAGCTGTGCCAAAACAAACCGGGTCAAACCTGCCTTAAACGGCAGTTTGATCCGGTTTATCTGTTTACCGCTGCAACCGTCGCTCTAATTGGGTCTGGTAGAGATTCGCCGGAGTGATGCACCCGCCGGCAGGCAGCGGTTCCATCCAGCGTCCATCCATCGAGCATGAAGCAGCTTCCGCCGTGGGATATCCTACCAGATTCAGGGATGCGGGAGCGAAACTCTCCGGGTAATGCTGAAGCTGTTTGGCGCGGATGTTCCAGAAGGTCTCCCTCGCGGCGCAATGTCTGCCCAATGCAGCCCCGCCTCCGCTTTTCCACAGGCGGGTTCCGGCACCTGCATCAATGTCCGTAAACAAATTGGCATAGGGCGCCCGTTTGTGGTGATC
>JAEWAA010000157.1 GCA_023391955.1 Bacillota bacterium
TTTCTGGCTTGCATTGGGCCAATAATTCTTCCAATGTCGGCTTTTTCTTTTTGGGTATTACGATGAGCGAATGATCATCACCCACAATTAAGTCAACTTCGGAACCTTGGCTAACCGCAATCTTTTCTGCTATTTGGCTGGGAATACGAATGCCTAGACTATTGCCCCACTTTTGTACGGTGGTCGACATAGAATGTCCCCCCTCCTTCTGATTCCTTTCTCTCATTTTACCACACTCCCATCACTCTGTATATACCAGTATATACATAGAGATTAGAAATGATACCTCAGCACGCTGATCAATACCCCAAGATTCCTAGGTCCATGCCCAGAAGAAACCGTCCCGGTCCCAGGCAATTCGGCCGCCATGGAGCTTGCGGAAAGCCTTTTTCACCTCTTTGGACAACGACGCATTTCCATTCTCATTCACGAATACGAATTGCTCACCAAAATTGGTCTTCACATATTCAATCGCATCGGCCTGATATAGGGATCCCCTAAACCTTATTTCCTTGAACATCCATTCCGACACTTGCTCCGCGGTTACTTCCATAAGTTTATTCTCCTTTATGCTCTTGTCCCTCACTCACAAATGCGACCCGCCCGTCGCATCCAGCATCTGTCCAGTTACCCATCGTCCGTCCGGCGATGCCACAAACGCGACAATATCAGCGATATCCGAAGGTTCGCCCACACGTCCAAGCGCGGACATTTCTTCGGCGTTTTTACGCCCTTCCGGCGTGTGCAGCCACGAGGCGTTAATGTCAGTATCGACGATGCCGGGCATAACCGCATTCACGGTGATCCCCCGCGGCCCCAGAAGCTGAGCGAGGTGCAGGGTGAAGGTATTGAGGGCACCTTTGGTTAGATTGTAGGCCATAATATGCGGGAAGGCAATCCGGGTCACGCCGGATGAAATATTGATAATGCGGCCGCCGTCCCGCAAACGCCCCAGTGATTGCTGAACCAGAAAAAACGGCGCCTTCACGTTGACCGCGATCAGCTGATCGAATTCCTCTTCCTGTGTCTCTTCGAATGGCGAGGATGTGCCGATTCCAGCATTGTTAACCAGGATATCAAATTGGTTGCTGCCTAACCGGAGGTTAAGCTCCTTTTCCAACCCTTCAAGAAACTGGCCAACACCGTCCAAGGATTCCAAATTTGCCCCCATCGCAAAGGCTGTACCTCCTGCCGCCTCAATCATCGAGACTGTCTCGTCCGCCGCATCTCTTCGTACGCCATAATGTACCGCGACAAGCGCTCCCTCGGCTGCGAGGCGCAGCGCAATCCCCCTCCCAATTCCCCGGCTGGCTCCTGTTACAACGGCGACCTTGCCTTCCAAGCGTTTATTGATCATTCGGATCCACTCCTTATCTAATGGTTGATACCATGATAAACCCTCCCCTAAAGAGGAGGGTCAAGTGGATTCCGATACTATTCTTTAAGCCCGTTCGATGGGCAAGATCATCTCAGCCATCCGAAGCTGTCCATAGATATCCTTGTCTGGCGTGAGGTACACCTCCCGGACCGGAACGGACTCCAGCGGCCTGTAGCCCTCGTTGACAGCCCATAACCGCAGCATCTCATTTGCCTTGCAGCTGTTCTGATACGGATCGCATCGATGGGTATACACGATTGCGTCCTTCAACCCTGGCAGCTGATAAATCTTCACACTTTCGCTAGCAGGGATCACCTTGGAGACCGGAATAGTTACCTCGATGTCCGAAGGCACATCATCAGAATCAGCCATCCTGTGCCGTACGATGGTCAACTCCCGATCCGAATCCTCTCCCTGTGAGCGGACATACTGCTTCAACTCATCGAGCAGCAGACAGAGCTGGTCTTTTAGCAACATCCGGCGCACGGAAGCTACGAGAGCCGGCTCCACGCTTCGCAGCGAGAACTTCCCTTCCTCCCTATCCCCATGCCTTTCCATCCGGACGAGCCGTTGATCAATCTCTTCAAGCTGCCGCTGTGCCTTCTGGATCTGAGACTTCAGCTCCTTCCGCTTCTCCAGCAGCGTACGTTCCGCTTCCGTCAGCGAAACCGCTCCAGCCAAGAGTGGCCGCATCATCTCCAGTGTCAATCCCTGCTCCTTGAACCCTTCGATACGGCGAATGGTCAGCAGCTGATCGGCTGTATAGTACCGATATCCCGAATTCTCCTCTACATAAGCGGGCTTTAGCAGGCCCAGCTCATCATAGTGACGCAGAGTTTTGACCGTCATCCCGCTCAGTTTCGCGAACGCCCCAATCTTAATCATCCTGATCCCTCACTTGGCTGACCCTTTATGTTCATTATATCTGAAAAAGATAAATGCAGCGCAATTCCATACTACGGCTCACGCGCTGTCGGTAATGGCAGGTTTGGTATTTATGGAACTTTTTCCAAACCACGAACGTCTAATGGAGAAATGAAACGAGAAATGGGGAGGCAATATTGCACGTTAAAGCTCATATCCGGTTTTGGTCATCGATCCTTGCAGTCAGTTCGCTTTTGACAGCTTGTGCAAGTCAACAGGTTCAACCCTCTTCGACGCCTATTTCCACACAGGAGATGATTTTGCCTTCCCCTGAGCCGTCTTCCAATCCGCCCGCCGCGCCGACTACCGATTCGGGTTCTAGAGCGGAACCGATCGCTTCCATTCCGAACCATGACATATTCCTTTACGGTGAAGAAAATGGCGTTGCCCTTCGCATTGGAGACAAAACCCGTGAACTGGATTGGATGTATATGACCCCTACTGGCGTTCTACCCCGTTTGCAGGTGGAGGATTATGATGGTGACGGCCGACAGGAGCTTTCAGTCATTCTCTATATCGGTTCAGGAACGGGAGTGTCCGTCGAGGAGCTGCATATGATCGCTATAGACCCTGCTGATCCGGATTACTTTCAAGATCATGTGTTCAAAGCATACGCTGCCCAACTGGGCAAGGCCGTCCAATTCAAGACGACCCAGCAGAATGACAGTCTGTTCGGCCAAATTTCCATCGACTCTGCATCCCATTCGGTTAGCTTGAAGGATTACCAATCTCCGGAGTTTGGGGAGGTCAAAGATCAATTGGTCTTTGGCAACATTGTAAGTTTTGACCACGAGGACAAACAATTGAAGGCCCAGTTTGGCGCCGAAATCATATTCGAAAAAGCCGTTGTTCCCCAATCCATCGGCCATATCGACGCCCATGTGAGCTACAAGGATGGGAAGTTTACCTTGTCACAGTTTACCTTCCGGGAGGACTGAAGCGCCCTACTAGGGTAAGGCAAAAAGCCATCCTTTATCGGATGGCTGCACAAACCGCTTTCCTTGCTCACCCGCGCGCTTCTCTCCAAGCGTTCTCCAACCGTATCTTCTGGAGCACATGATGGCGATAATGCATCTCGATGAGTTGAAACCATTCCAATGCGTTCAATCCGCCGAGTCTCGGATGGACAACCGTGTATGGAATGGTCTCCTTGCCCGGCTCTTCTTGCAGGTGGGGAACTGTCCCAAACACCAACGCAATCCTCGGTTCGATCTCGGTCATCCGGCATAACGTATCCCTCAGGCCGCTTATAAGCTGCTCCTTGCTTTCCGGCTGCGAAGGTGTGTACTGAGGGGAGGGGGGAACACGGATGCGTTCCGGCGGGAAACTGCCCGTCTTGAACACTGCCTTCCCCGCCTCCGTCTTTTCCGCCTGTGGGATATCCCGGCTGCCGCCCGGCTCCAGACATAATGCGGCATTCCTCAGCTGCATAAATTGTGCGGAGCCGATTAAATGCATATACATCTGGCCAAGCGACCATTCGTCCTCCTCCGGTTTCCAAAGCAGCTGATCGAAGCTGCAGTCCTCCAGCTCGCGGATATATTCGCTGACTGTCTCCGAAAATTGATGCAATATTTCTTTTGTATCCATGGTGGAACCAGCTCCTTTTGTTTAAGCTGAACCCAGTATACAAAAACGCTACTGACAACAGCTTGTCAGTAGCGTTCAAGCATTTTTATGATTTCCTCGCGGACCCGACCGCGCAGCAATTCCGGCTCCAGTACAGACACCGCCGCCCCCCATCCCAGCGTCCATTGAAGAAGATCCTCCACCCGCCGGACACGGAATGTCGCCAGCCAGCCCTCTTCCCCCGGCGTGAATGACTCCATATAGAAATTGTCCGATTCCGCAACCCGGTCCGCAATGATGGGGTCCACCAACAGGCGGACGGTCACCCTCCGGTCGTCAACCAGCCGGTAATCCTGAAAATGAAAGCCGGGAACAATCGTAAAC
>JAEWAA010000208.1 GCA_023391955.1 Bacillota bacterium
GCTCTGGAGATCGCTCTGGTTCTGGCCGGCAATGGCATTACCGCTTATGTATTCGAATCCCTGCGGACTACGCCGGAGCTGAGCTTTGCTGTCCGTTATCTGAAGGCTTCCGCGGGTATTGTCATTACCGCCAGCCATAATCCACCGGAATACAACGGTTATAAGGTGTACGGGCCGGACGGAGGCCAGTTGGTTCCCCATATGGCGGATCTGGTCATCGGTGAAATCCGCGACCTCTCCTTCAACCAAATCAAACGCCTGGACCGTGCTGCAGCCGAATCCCAGAAGCTCTTGCATTGGATCGGCAAGGAAGTGGACGACGCTTACCTGCAGGTGGTTACCGCCGTCAGCCAGCGTCCTGAGGTTGTGAAGGCCATGAGCGACAAGCTTCACATTGTCTACACGCCGCTTCACGGAACCGGAAACCTGCCGGTACGCGCCGCTTTGGCTGAGGTGGGCTTCGAGCATGTCCATGTGGTGAAGGAGCAGGAGCTGCCGGATTCCCAATTCAGCACCGTCAAATCCCCCAATCCAGAGGAGCGGGATGCCTTCAAGCTGGCCTTGGAGCTGGCTGCCCAGGTGGATGCGGATCTGATCATCGGCACTGACCCGGACTGCGACCGGATGGGTGCGGTGGTGAAGGACTCCAATGGCGAATACTTCATTATGACGGGCAACCAGTCCGGTGCGATTATGGTGGATTATCTGCTCAGCAGCCTGAAGGAAAAGGGCCAGCTGCCCGCCGACGGTGTTGTGGTGAAGACCATCGTTACCAGTGAGATGGGTGCCGTAATCGCCCAATCGTATGGTGCAGAAGTGATGAATACCTTAACCGGCTTCAAATATATCGGGGAAAAAATGACCCAGTTCGACCAAGAGGGGGGTCATACCTTCCTTTTCGGCTATGAGGAAAGCTACGGCTATCTGGCCGGCAACTATGCCCGCGACAAGGATGCTGTAGTGGCTTCTATGCTGATTGCCGAAGCTTGTGCTTATTACAAGTCCAAGGGCTTGAGCCTGTATGATGTGCTGTTGAAGCTGTATGCGGAGCACGGTTATTTCCTGGAGAAGCTGGAGTCCAGAACCATGAAGGGCAAGGACGGCGTAGAGCAAATTCAGGGCATTATGAGTGACTGGCGCACCAACCCTCCTGCGGAGATCAACGGGCGGAAGGTTGTGCAGGTGCTTGATTATTCGTTGGGCCTGGACGGACTCCCGAAGGAAAATGTGCTGAAGTATGTGCTGGACGACCAATCCTGGTTCTGCCTGCGTCCCTCAGGCACTGAGCCGAAGATCAAGGTGTATTTCGCCGTATGCGGCGAGAGTGTAGAAAACTCCAAGAGCTTGCTGGAGGGTCTTGTCCAATCTGTCATGAAGCGTGTTGATTAGGTTAAAAAGAAAACGGGAAGGAATGGCTGTTGCGCCATTCCTTCTCTTCCATGCCGGCTCCCGCGGGAGCGGCGGATAAGAGAAAGGATTGGTGGACCGTTTGATGCAGTGGTACCGACGGGCAAATCATATGTGGCAAAAAAGTTTGTGGTGGCTGGTAATCGCCTGCCTCCTCCTGTCCCTTCCGGTGGCGGTTGACCGATACCGCACCGAAAGCACCTCCAAAAAAGTGGAGTTTGTTTTTGATTACCGCGACTTGCTGGAAATCTCCGACACCAAGCCGAATCCGGCCCAATTTGTGGACGAGCAGCTCAAGAAAATGAAGCAGGCCGGCATCACCAGTATGGCGGTGTACGAAAGCACGCTGAATGAGCTGCGGCTCTCCCGGCGGATCGAGCTGTACAACTCCCATGAAGCGATGGCGTTGACACAGACTCCTGTTTCAGGAAACGAAAACTTCGCTTATGTGCTGCTGACGGATGCTTCCTCCCGGGCAACGGTGCAGGAAATGATTGAGCAGACCTTCAAGCGGCTGGGCGTCAACATACATACCTGGTCCTATAAGAATACTCCCGGCCTCGTGCTGGAGCTTCCACTGGATGACGCCGCCATGAAGCCGCTGTCCCCCGATCCTCTTACCCTGCGGAGCCTGAAGGATAAGGGCTTCCAGATTGTAGCCCGGGTGGGCAACCGGAATGCGGATTTCTCCGCAGAGGCTCTTGAAGCTACTTTGGCCATGCTGAAGGAGTTTGGCGTGACCTCCATTCTTGTGGATGGTGACTCTGTGCCGGGCTTTTCAGCTGATCTGAAAAAGACCCAAACCCAATTAAAGGCTGTTGCCGGGCTGTTGAACAAATATGACATGGCTCTGGCCGCCATTGAATTGCAAAAATCCCCCCAGAAGGGCTTTACCACATTGGCCCGGCTGACGGATTATAATGTAATCCGGCTGCATTCCTTCACCGAAAATGATGCTGCCAAGCTGGCTGAGAATATTACCACCGAAGAGCTGGAAGGCCGGATTGATGGGGTAACGGACCGGCTGGTGCTGGCCGTGAAGGACCGGAACTTCCGCTTGGTATTCCTGAATGCCAGAGCGGGAAAAAATCTGGACCGGGGATTGATGACCGATCCGCTGGATGCGCTCTATAAGAGCCTTGACGGCAAGGACGGCGCCGTTGCGAAGATCAAGGACAAGGGCTTCACAGTGGGCAAAGCACACGCATTTGTCCAATATGAATCCTCCCTGCATTCCTTCAGTATCGCAGCCGCCTACACAGGTGCTGTGCTGCTGATTGCTCTGACGTTATCCTATTTCGTCCCTGGCTTAACACTGGCCATCAGTCTGTTAGGGCTGCTTGGCGTGGGGGCCTTGCATGTGCTGGCTTCTTCTGTGGCACAGAAGCTGCTGGCCTTGGGGGCTACCAGCTGTGCTGCCGCTCTGGGCATTATTGCGGCCATATCGTGGCTGCAGAAGCGGCGTAATGAAACGGCAGCCGCCGGCGCATGGTGGAAATCCGTTGTTATGCTGCTGATTATCACTGCGGTCTCCGGTTTGGGGATCATTGCCGTGGTGGGTGTGGACCATAGTATGATTTATATACTCCAGCTGGAGCATTTTACCGGAGTGAAGGTGCTGGCATATCTGCCTGTAGTAATCGTTGCTGCTTATGTGCTTTTCTTCAGCGAAGGGCTCTCGTTCCCGGAGATGCTGGGCAAAGCCCAACGGATCCTCGCTTCCAAAATCAGCGTGCTGTGGGTAATCTGTGCAGTTGTGATCGGGGCGGTCGGCATGTACTATCTCTCCCGGACCGGCAATGAAGGCAGCGCCTCCTCCCTGGAGATGGTATTCCGCAACTTCCTGGAGAATACCTTGGGCGTGCGGCCGCGGAATAAGGAATTCCTGTTTGCTTATCCGGCCTTGGTATTCGGGATTTATCTGTGTCTGAAGCGCCATATGGCAGGTTTGTACCTGATGATTGTGAGCGCCATCGGTCCTGCCTCCTCCATCGGCAGCTTTACTCATCTGCACACCCCGCTTTATATCTCGTTTATCCGGGTGCTGCTGGGTGTTGGGCTGGGGGCCATCTTCGGGTTGATCCTGATTGTGGTGTGGGAACTTGTCGTGAGAGGATGGAAGAAATGGGTAATCCCGTTAAGCAAGTTGTAATCTCCGGCTACTACGGCTTCCGCAACAGCGGGGATGAGGCTGTGCTGCAGTCCATTCTTCAGGCTCTGGAGGCCGAAGGCAAAGCGTCGGGTGTCGCCGTTGAGCCGGTGGTGCTGTCCGGTGATCCGGAGCTGACCTCCCGGATGTATGGCGTCAAGGCTGTCCACCGGATGAAGCCGAGAGAGGTTTGGAGGGCGCTGCGCGGCTGCGATGGTTTGATCAGCGGCGGCGGAAGCCTGCTGCAGGATGCCACGGGCTGGAAGACGATTCCCTACTATCTGGCGGTTCTGAAGCTGGCCCAGTGGCTCCGGAAGCCTACATTTATATATGCACAAGGGCTGGGGCCGGTTAACCGGAGCGTCTTTTTTAACCCGATTGTCACTACCTTTGCCAAATGCGCTTATGTTTCTGTTCGTGACAAGGAGTCGGCCAATCTTCTGGCGAGGATGGGGTATACTAAGGATGTGGAGGTTGTGCCCGATCCGGTGATGGGTCTGCCTCTTAGAGAGCAGGATCTGGCCAATGGCAGGGATTTGACTGGCCAAGGGGGGGCTTCCGTTGCGGAACGCCCTGCTGTGATTGGAGTTTCAGTCCGGCAATGGAACAAGGATGGCTCTGATTTGAAGGGTATCGCCCAAAGCCTGGAGCTTGTGGCTGCGGAGTATCCCCAAGGGATTACGCTCCGGTTCCTTCCCTTTCACCCTCCCGGCGATGCCGAGGCCTCCGGTGAAGTGATCCGGCAGCTGAAGGCTGCTGGGGTCAAAGGGGACATCAGCCTGATTTCCGATGTGGAGCATCCCCAGGCCATGCTGCAGGAGGTGGCCTCCTGTGATCTCCTGATTGGGATGAGACTGCATTCTTTGATCTATGGCGCCTCCCAGGAGGTTCCTGTGGTAGCCATTTCGTATGATCCGAAGATTGACCAGTTTATGCGGCGTCTGGACGCCTCTGCGGCGTCATCGACGGAGGAACTGGATGCCAGAGCGGTTGCGGATGAAGTCCTCCGTCTGCTCCATGCTGGTCCTGAGTGGCACTCCGCCCGGGCGAAGCGCATCCATAATCTGAAGCAGGAAGCACGACGCCCGGCGCAACAAATTGTCGCCCAGCTTCGTCTATAAGGAGAGGAAGGCAATGAATGTGCCAAAGGTAAATATTTTTGGAGTGCCCATATCCAAACTGGGTTTCCGTGATACGCTCACGCAGCTGATTGCCGCTGTGGAAAGCCGGAAGCCTCATCAGGTGATTACGGCTAACCCTATTATGGTGATGACCGCCATGGAGGATCCGGCTTACATGCGGATGATGAAATCCGCAGAGATTGTGGTCCCTGACGGGGCCGGTGTGGTTTGGGCCGCCGGATATGTGGGTAATCCTGTTACAGAGCGGGTTCCCGGGATCGAAGTGATGTCGGAGCTGTTCAGAACGGCGGAGGAACGGGGCTGGAAGGTGTATCTGTTGGGCGCTTCACCCGAGGTTATTGCCGAGGCAGTGGGCAACATCCGCCAGAAGCACCCGCGGCTGATACTGGCTGGCTTCCGGGACGGCTATTTTGGTCCGGAGGCGGACGCGGAGGTTATTGCGGAGATCCGCCGGGTGGAGCCGGAGCTGCTGTTTGTCGGGAGATCCGCCGCTACGCAGGATCCGTGGATCAATCAGCATAAGGAAGCGCTGGGCGTTCCCGTAATGATGGGGGTTGGGGGAAGCTTCGATATTTTTGCCGGCAAGCTGAAGCGTGCACCCAAGCTGTTCCGCCAGCTGAAGCTGGAATGGTTTTACCGGCTGATCCAGGAGCCTTACCGGTACAAGCGGATGCTTGTGCTGCCGAAATTCGCCTTGAAAGTGATCCGTGAGAAAGAAAATGTGCAAAAAGCTTGAACAACGCGCCAAAACGGGTGGATACGGATGCTTTTGCCCAAAAATTAGATTGGTGTTTCTGCTTGGTTCATCGTATAATGAGTGGCGTTGGACTTATGGACTTTTAAGGGGATGAATGGTAAACCATGAACTGGTGGGTCTATTGTATCGGATTCTTCGCTGCTTGTGCGATTGCTGTCCTGATTATGCCATATATTAAGAAGCTTGCATTCAAAATCGGCGCTGTGGCGATTCCGAATCACCGGACTGTACATACCAAGCCGATGGCCCAAATGGGCGGGCTGGCGATTTTTGTGGCTTTTGCCGTCACGTATCTGATTGTTGCCTTATCCATTGGCGAATACGATCTGGATGTTATGGTCGGTATGCTGGCCGGTGGCGGAATTATTGTTCTCGTTGGTGTTATCGATGACCGCAAAAATATTTCTCCCAAGCTGAAGCTGCTGGGCCAAATTGTGGCTGCTTGTATGCTGCCTTTGAATGGCCTGTACGTGGATTATATCCAGCTGCCCTTCGGCGATGCGATTAACGTATATCCATGGATTGGCATGGCCATAACCGTGCTGTGGGTTGTAGGTGTCACCAATGCCGTTAACCTGATCGACGGTCTGGACGGCTTGGCCGCGGGTGTATCCGCGATTGCCACCCTGACCATTATGGTGCTGGCCTTTATGACCGGCAACACGCCTGTTGCTTTGTTGAGTGCTATTCTGCTGGGCAGCATTCTGGGCTTCCTGTTCTTCAACTTCCACCCCGCCAGCATCTTTATGGGCGATACGGGTGCCCTGTTCCTTGGCTTCAGCCTGGCCACCCTGTCTATTCTAGGGTTTAAATCCGCGGTGGCGATTTCCTTCCTGGTGCCGATTCTCGTCCTGGGCGTTCCGTTGTCCGATACTGTTCTGGCGATTATCCGCCGGAAGCTGAACAACAAGCCGATTTCCGTAGCGGACAAGGGCCATCTCCATCACTGTCTGATGGAAATGGGCTTCAGCACCCGCAAGGCCGTGCTGATCATCTACGGCGTTGCCGCCATCTTCGGCTCCTGCGCTATGCTGCTGTCTCAAACCAAGCAATGGGGGACCATTACCCTTGTCGTCATCGTGCTCCTGATCATGGAGATCGGTGCCGAGGCCGTGGGCATCCTCAGCAAAAGCAGAAAGCCCGTGCTGCAGCTTCTCCAGCGCTGGCTAAGCGACAGCCCGTCGCGGTCGAGGGCGTCGAAGTAAAATAAGCTCAATAAACCTGCTAACCTCCATACCGCATAAGCGGTCATGGAGGTTTTTGGTTTTGCAGAAAAGTCAAAGGGGCTTACTGGAAATTCGACATGTTCTCTAACAAACAGCCATTTTCCAACCGATAACAATGATACGTGCAACTTTACGTTGTTGAGAGGAGTCTAATTACTAGCCAGAACCTATTTAAGGAGGATGCGAAATGCGCACGCTTTACAGCAAGTGGATATCTATGATTGTCGCCTTTTGTATTATTGCTACTATTTTTCCTATACTCCCCATGACGGCAAATGCCGCCTCTACACCCGGGGTTCCTTCATTTTTCTACCCCAGCGATCCCAATTTGCTGGCTACGGCCAACAAAGACCCGATTGCAGACGGGTTGGCGACTTTTGCCCAAAAGGTTTCAACAGGAACACTAACCATAACGGGTACATACCAGTCTGTATCTGCGGATTCCATTAAGGTAAAGATTGAAAGTCTTGTCTCGAACGGAAGCAACTCTTGGAAGGTGGATAAAAGCTCCACTAAACCTGCCAATACCAGTGGGTTGACCTTTGAGCTGCCAAGTATTCAATTGTTCTCGGGCTACAACCGGATTACTATCAGCGGAAGCTTGAATGGCGATTCCAAAGAGGATGCATTTTACGTTTATTACGATGATGCCCCCTATTTGAAGAACCTCAAAGTTATTGCTCCCGGCAGTCTTGATCCAATTGACCTGAATGAAGGCACTGTCCGTGTGATCAGTAAACCGGTTTCGGATCAGGATTACCGGATGTTCATTTACCTTCAGGGCCTTGCTGCCAATGCCCAAGGCATCACCATTAATAATACCGTTGTACAAACAGCAGAGGACGGCAGTTTTATCACCCCGCAGATTGAACTGAAGCCTGGTGAAAATACCATTAACTTCACAATCAATAACGGAAGCGATAGCATTGGCGTCACCCGTAAAATCTATTATTACGATCAGAACAGCCCGTATCTGGACGTTCAAATGACGCACGTGTTTACTTCAGGGACTGAGGGGCCTTTCTCACTTAAGTCAAGCACAGTGCCTTCCTTTACTGGAGGCACCCCGAACGTTGCTTCTACAGGTAACCTGGCTATCTCTTTGCTTGTACCGTACAACACATCAAGCAGCTTAGCTGATTTTTTGTCGTATGCAACTGTTACAGCTAGCATTTATAATTCCACTACCACCCAAACACTGACAAAAGACACAACTAATAGTAGCAATGAAGAAAAAATCATTTATGACTCTAAGGGTAACCCAGAATTTCTAGCACTGAAATTCATCACAACCGGTCTCAATATCCCGGCATCTGCCAATGGCCTTCAGAAGGTTTCACTTAATGTGAACTATACAAATGGAAGTAAGGTTTATGCTGCCATTACAGACGGCCTGGCCTTTTACTTGTACCGCGGGAATACAGTAGTGACCAAAGTCGAGCTTATGGAAACCAAAATTGATGGTACCTATGGCGGTTCTTTGGGCGATTTAAACAATAAAGAGGTTATGGCTTCAGAATTTTTTATTAAGGTTACCGCTGATAAAAGCATTGCTAAATCGTTGGAAGCGACACTGCTTCCTCTGGGAACTACTGCTCTTACTGTTACTGAAGCAGGCACTATTAGTGCGAATGAGAAAGTATACAAAGTCAGCGGCCTGCCTGCCGGCACCCAGCAAGTGCAGCTCTGGTTTACTGGATCTGAATCCAAATTCGTGGCCTCTGTAAACTATGTAACAAAGGTTTATATTCAAGTGGATGGTGTGTATGACCAACAGGTATTGAATGTGGACTCTAACAATCCTACGGCTACTAGTGCTACGGCTATAATGTCTTTTAAAGGTTTTACCACAATTGATGATCCCGTTTATATTTTGAACGGTACGACCTCAATTATCAATTTTACGACACCTAGCAGCTACTCTCTTACTATGACTGTGGGCAA
>JAEWAA010000260.1 GCA_023391955.1 Bacillota bacterium
CAGGTGGCCTGGGAGGGAATACCCCATCTTGTCTTCCCATTTTCTACTTTTACGAACAAACGCCTCTGTTTCGAAACGAAACAAAGGCGTTTGTCTTCAGTCTGAAATAGCATACATTTTATGTACGCTATTTGGTGATTTTCATCGGTTTTACGCCAATAGCATACATTTGTGGTGCGCTATCATGATCTTTACCGCTTCTTCAGGCGGGCCATCATGACTTTAACGCTTCTTCAGGCGGGCTATCACGATCTTACCGCTTCACTATCACGCTCTTTACAGCTCTTCAAATACGCCCTTCTACCCTCCGGCACTATACACGGCAGACTAACCTTGCTTCAGGAGACTTCCCCCGGCGCTTTACGGCGGGTGAAATCCTCATTACGATAGTACGTATCCTTCACCAGCAGATTAGGTCCACAGCAGGAGGCGGTGGGGCAATGGCAGCTTACTGTGCGGGAAAGGGAATGGTCCAGCCAGGTCCCGAACACATCCTCCAGCCGGTCCTGCTTGATATTCCCCAGCGGCGGAAAATCCGCAAAATCTGTTACATGCACATTCCCGTCGAACAGACTGACGTTCAGACGATTCCGGCCATCCGGGTCATTGCGGACGGTCACCAGCGGCGCGGCCTTCAGTCGCTCCAGCAGTCGACGGTCCTCCTCACTGTTATTGCAGGCGAAGAAGGGAAGGGTGCCGAACAGCATCCATACGGACGGGTCTCTTGTGTCCAGCAGGCGGTGGATGGCCTGCCGGATCTCATCTAACCCCAGCACCGGCAGATGCCGGGCAAATGCACTGGGATACATAGGATGGACCTCATGCCGCTTGCAGCCCATCTCCACAATCAGCCGGTGAATGTCCGGCAGCTTCTCATGGGTGCGGTAATTGATCATACTTTCGGCGGATACAAACAGGCCTCCCCGGGCCAAGGCACGGGCATTATTCATCATCTGCTCGTACAGTCTGGCGGCGGATCCGTTGCCGGCAGGGTTCTCCGCACGGGCGAACCCGATCTCCCGGAACTCCTCCGCTCCTGTGTAATTATGGGAAATGTGGAGCACATCCAGATAAGGCGCAATCTCTTCATAACGCTCCAGGTCCATGGTAATGTTGGAATTCAGCTGGGAACGGAGCCCCCGCTGTCTGGCATAACGCAGAAGCGGAATAATCACATTGCGCACCGTATCTCTCCGGAAAGCCGGCTCTCCGCCGGTGATGCTGATGGTTTCCAAGTGGCTGATCTCTTCCAACCGGTGCAAGAGACGGTCAAGCGGCAGCATATCCCCTTCTTTTGTCACAAGGCTGTCTCCCACGGCGCAATGCTCACAACGCATATTGCACAAATGCGAGACGGTTACCTCCACACTGGTCAGCGTATGCCTGCCATAGCGCATCAGACTGTTAATGGGGTCCCATGGATCATAGTCAGGACAAATCTCCGGCACCGCTGTGTTCCGGTCTAGCTCGATCATTGTACACTCTCCTTATACCGACTCTATCCGACTCTATCATCCATTTTACTCAATAATGATTCTAAAGGAAACCCCTAGCACAAGAAAGCCGGCAGGCTTTTGGGGCCCACCGGCTCTATTATCCGTCTGTTCGTCGTCCGTCTGTTCAAAAGGATTCTACATCATTGACAGACTCAATCATCAAAGTCAGTTTTTTGGACAAATCCACTTCATAAGGTGCCGGAAGCTCCTCGCCGCCTTCATTCTTGAGGATGCGGATAACCGGACGGTGGGGGTACGCCGCATTCAGATCCACCACAACACCGGACTCTCCGGTATTCAGCTTCACGGAAACCCCCAGGGGATAAATGGCCACCTTGTCCCGGAACAGCTCCACCTTATCCAGGTCAAACTTGACCCCGGCTTCCGTATAGAGAATCTCCATCACCTGATGGGGGAGCATAGCGTTACGGTAGACCCGGTGGGTGGTCATCGCATCATAAGCATCTACCAGACCGATCCACTTGGCATATTCCAGAATCTCGTAGCCCTTAAGAGAGCGGGGATAGCCGCTGCCGTCCAGGCGTTCGTGATGCTGCAGGGCGCAGTGGGCCGACAGGAGAGGAATATTAGGCTCATCCTTAAGCATCTGGAAGCCCAAAACCGCATGCTGCTTCATACTCTCAAATTCCTGGTCCGACAGCCGGCCGGGCTTTTTGAGAATGTTCAGATCGATCTTGGTTTTGCCGATGTCATGCAGGAGGGCGCCTAACCCCATCGTCTGGAGTTGGTCCCGGTTGTAGCCGTTGGCCATCCCTAGCAGGGTGGCGTAGATGCAAACATTCATGGAATGCTGGAAAAGGTAGTGGTCCGTAATCTGCATCACCGTCAGCATGATCATGGCATTCTTCTGATGGCTGAGGTCATCGATAATCATACTTAGAATCTGGCGGAAGTCCTTGCTCAAGGCACCAACCTGCGCCGGCTTCTTGCGGCTGGAATCATCCATCAGCTTTCGGAAGTGGGAACGGATCACCTTGGTGGCGGCCTGCCGGGTTTCATCGGTTAACAGCTCAGGGATGGCAATATCGTCTGTCCGCGGGTCGTCGATGTACAGGAAGTCAATCCCATGCATGGATAAACGCCGAAGCATGATATCGGTCAGCTCCACATGTTCCGCCAGCAGAGTAATGCCTTCCTCGTTGTAGATATTTCTGCCAAGCTTCATCCCCGGCTTGCAAACGGTGATCGGCAATAAGCGCATCGTGATGTCCTCGTTCCTTCAATTAAACTTCATCGTCTGATAGTAATGTAAAACAATCTGCTGGAAAGAGCAATATGAAATCAAGAGCATCTAAAAACGGATTCAAGTGCGGTTTAAAAAATGAAATAAATAAACACCACGGCAGCCAGCACAAACCGGTAATAGGAGAAAACTGTCAGCTTCAAACGGCCGACCAGCTTAATGAAGGTCGATACGGCCAGCAGCGCCACTACAAAGGACACCACAAAACCCACCGCGAAAAACAGCGCGTCATCCATGGTCATCATCGAATAGCTCTTCAGCAGCTCATAGCCGCAGGCCGCTGTCATAATGGGCAGCGCCATAATAAAGGTGAAGTCCGCCGCCGCTGCGCGGCTAGTGCCCGCCAGCATCCCGCCAGCAATGGTGGAGCCGGAGCGGGAGAAGCCCGGCCACAGGGACAGGATTTGGGAGATGCCGATAAAGAAGGCCTGCTTGTATGTAATCTGATCCATGGTGTCCGCAGTAACGTCAGGCTGGATTTTTTCCGCCACCATCATGAAGATGCCGCCTACCACCAAACTGATAATCACCGTTTCCGGCATAAACAACAGCTTGATGTAATCCCGGAACACATACGCCAGCCCCAAGGCCGGAACAATGCCGATGGCAATGTGAATCAGGTTCAGCTGCGGCCCCTGCACCTGCTTGGCGCTTTTATCCTTGATGCCAAACAGCCGGAGCACCTTCTTCCAATACAGCACCGCAATAGCCAGAATCGCACCCAACTGGATGATGACCTCGAAGCTTTCCGCTTTGGCTCCGGTGAAATTCATGGCATGGCCGGCAATGATCATATGGCCTGTGGAGGAGACGGGGAGAAATTCCGTCAAACCCTCGATTATTCCGATAATGATTGCAATCCAAAGACTCATTGGAACCTCCTGAACAAGATAATGTGCGCACCTTCGGTTATATCGTTTTCATTGTAAAGGACGGGCCTTACGGGGACAAGTGAAATCTCGCCATCCGGCACTGGCGGAGCGCCTCCGGATCATTCAGCTCCTTCTCCAGCACATGCCGCAGGAAATCCGGGAGGAAATATTGGGGATCCCGTCCCTTCAAGCTCAGATACCCGGTGCCAAAGGTGAACATATCCCCTGTCGCCACCCGGTACTCGCGGTTTGGCAGAAGCGGCTCCCCCTTATGGAGTATGGAAATGATGCGTGAATATGGCTCTTGGGCAGGATCCCAATATATCTCCAAGCCGTCCACACAGAGCCCGCCCAGCATCTTCCCGCGGAAGCCGTTGCCGTATAAGGGCAGATTCACGAACTCCGCCATAAGCGATTCCTCCAGGGCTTGCTGCAGCTCCTGCCCCGTAAGAGTGGTGATGCAGCTGTTCACCGGAGACGGGCAAAGCTCCAACAGAATCTCCCGGGTAACCGACCCCGGCAGGAGGCTGGTCAGCAGTTGGCCGGAATTAATCAGCGCCAGCTCCGCCCCCGTTTGTTTGCGGATGCCTGCAGCCAGGAGATTGCCAAGGGGAGAGTCCCGCTCCCAATCCACGGCCAGTCCTTCGGCCAGCATGGCAATGCTTTCCTGCATCACCCTCCCTGCCTCCTGTGCCCGCAATTCAATAAGAGCCTTCACCGCCGGATCCTCTTCCTCCTGCCGGGTCTCATGTAGACGTCCCTCCACCTGAAGCAGATTACCGTTATCCGGATCAAAGGAGAGCTCCAGCTCCCCCACGTACCTGCCCTTGGAACCGGCGGCGCACAGGATGGTGCGCTCATGCAGCAGCGGCTCCTCCAGCACATGATGGGTGTGCCCGCCGATGATCACATCAATTCCCTCCACCTCCTCCGCCAGCCGCTTGTCATTCCGCAGGCCCAGATGGGACAAGACCACAACGGCATGGGCTCCCTCCTGCCGGAGGCGGTCGACCTCCCTCCTCAGCGCTTCGATGGGCTCATCCACATGCCAGCCCAGCAGGTGGTAGAAGATGGGATATTGGGCGGTGGCTCCTGTGATG
>JAEWAA010000267.1 GCA_023391955.1 Bacillota bacterium
CCCCATTACTTCCCCACTCCCCGTGACAGCGCTGTCTCCCTGCAGGAAATGTATGCTATACTGGTAAAAGTCGAATGGGCGCGGAGGCCGCAAGCTGCAACAATAACGGAAGAACGGAGGTTTTTACAACGGAACAGCCTAGACTTGCAGGAAGTCCGATTTCACGGTTGGTCAACAACCATTTTCACGCGTTAACCCACCGGAATTTCCGGTACTATTGGTTCGGACAATGCGTTTCCCTCATTGGAACCTGGATGCAGAACATCGGCCAGTCCTGGCTGGTGCTGAAGTTGACAGGCTCCCCCTTTTTGCTGGGGCTCGTTGGCACCATTCAATTTTTGCCGGTGACCTTCTTTTCCCTGTTCGCTGGATTGGTGATTGACCGGTTCCCCAAAAGAACCATCCTGATGGTAACCCAGACTGTAGCCATGCTGCTGGCCTTTATTCTTTCCGCTCTGGTCTTCAGCGGCAAGGTGGAGTACGGGTATATCCTGGTGCTGGCCTTTCTATTGGGCATGAACAATAATTTTGATATGCCTACCCGCCAAGCCTTTACCATTGAAATTGTGGGCAAGGACGATCTGATGAATGCCATTGCACTGAATTCTGCCACCTTCAATCTGGCCAGAATCATCGGCCCTGCCATTGGCGCCTCCATGATGGCGTTTTTAGGTGCGGGCTGGTGCTTTTTGCTCAATGGCTTCAGCTTTTTGGCGGTGCTGTTCAGTCTGACCCGCATCAAGGCTACGCCCTATGTGCGGCCGAAGAAGCCGGGGACCGGCATCTGGAGCGAAATCCGGGATGGTTTCGTTTATATCGCCAATGACCGTGTATTGTCCCAAACCCTGCTGCTCCTGGTGGTCATCGGTGTGCTGGGCTTTAACTTCAACGTGCTGATCCCCTCCTTTACCCAAAGCGTGCTGCATATGGAGGAAGGCACCTACGGCTTCCTGATGTCCTGCATCGGGGTAGGTTCGCTGATTGGTGCTATTACCCTGTCCGTCCGCAGCAAAGGCGGGCCGCGCATGAAGCTGATCCTCACCTGCAGCGTGCTGGTGTCCGTGTTTCTATCCACCATCGGCTTCACCCGCAACCTGTATGTGACAGGCATGGCGCTGGCATTGCTGGGCATTTGCAATATTTTATTTACTACCAGCTGCAACTCCACTCTGCAGATCCATTCCAAGGACGAATACCGGGCCAGAGTGATGAGCATCTACTCCCTGGTCTTTACCGGCTCTACTCCGTTGGGCAATTTTTTTGCCGGGATCGCGGCGGAGCATCTGGGACCGGACGGAGCGTTTATATTAAGCGGGATTCTCGCCTTTATCCCTATTGTGTGCATCATCCTTTATTTCCGCCTCCGCAAACCCGCGGCTAAACCCCGGGAAGAAACAAACGGCGCCTAAATTCTCATTGAGGCGGCTCATCAAGGCTGGACGACCGGAAGATCCGTTTGGGTCCAAGCTCGTTCAGCTTGGTCATCAGAGCCGCCATTTCCTGCGGGGTAAGCTTCATCCCAGATTCCAGCCAATGCTGGATAACCCCCAGATGAGCGGACACAATATAAGCCACCAGATAATCTCTCGGAATCGACAGCCTGCTGTCATCCGGCTGGAATTTCATCGATTTTTTCCTCATATCCTCCATCATGGCCTTTTTCCAATCCAGAAAAAAGCAAGGATCCCCGTTCGGACCCATCATAACCGCAAAAAAACGGGAATGCCTGGAAAAATATTCGAAAGCCCCTATTGCGCCAGGCTGTGTAATCTGCGGCGGATTGCCTGTCCCCGGTTCGGAGCAGTTGCGTTCCGAGGCTCTCATCACCGACTCCGTCAACCCCTTCAGCACCTCCTCCTTGCTTTGCTCCAGTAAATCCTGAATATCCCGGTAATGCAAATAGAACGTCCCTCTGTTTAATCCCGCCCGATGGGTCAAATCCCGGACGGTCAGCCCCTCCAGACCCCGTTCCTCGATCAGATCAATAAGCGCATCCCGCAGCATCTGCCTGGTCCGCAAAATACGCCGGTCCACCGTAGACTCTTCCGTTGTCATCTATTTACCACCCCGACTTAATCGACATACTCGCATCCTGTGGCGATTACCGGACAGATTGCAAAATTGTGATTATTGCATTTGCCGTAAATCTCCCTATAATAGGCATATGGTCTTTTAATGGACACTGTGTTTATTACTATACCATATGTTCATTAACTTGACGACATAGAGATATTCAGGACAGGAGATGGAACAGTAATGAGTGCAAAAAACCAAGCCCAGGGAAATGAGTTTTCCCTCAAAAGGCTGATCGGCCCGCTAATGGCTGTGATTTTGGGCATGATGATGGTTATTCTGGACAGTACGGTGGTGAATGTAGCGCTGCCCCGGCTGGTAGAGGATTTCAATTCCTCGGTGACCACTATGCAGTGGGCCATAACCGGATATACTCTGGCGTTGTCTGCGGTAATTCCCCTGGCCGGGTGGATGACCGACCGGTTCGGCGCCAAACGTATTTTCTTGCTTACGATTATTATGTTTACGTTGGGCTCCGCCCTCTGCTCCCTGGCTGCTTCCCCGACACAATTGATCGTCTACCGCATTATTCAAGGCATTGGCGGAGGTATGGTTGCGCCTATCGGTATGGCCATTGTATTCCGGTTGGCGCCTCGGGATAAAATCGGCTCCATAATGGGCATGCTGGGCATTCCGATGCTGCTGGCGCCTGCCCTCGGCCCGGTGCTGTCGGGCTGGCTGGTGGAATACGCCACCTGGCACTGGATTTTCCTGATCAATGTGCCCTTGGGGGCCATCGCCATTCTGGTGGGAATGCGGTATTTGCCCGCTTTTGAAACCAAATCCGTGCCCTCTCTGGACATTCTCGGCATTCTCCTGGCTCCGGTAGCCTTCTCCATGCTGGCTTATGGGGTCAGCGAAGGCGGAAGAAGCTGGACCTCCACCTCCACCCTGACCGGGCTGTCCATCGGAGGTGTGGCGCTGATCCTCTTCATTATAGTGGAGCTGAACCAAAAGCAGCCCCTACTGGAGCTGCGGGTGTTCCGCTCCTCGGATTTCACCAGAGGCATTGTCATCGCGTGGCTCATGCAAATCGCCCTGTTCGGCGTGATGGTTCTTATTCCGCTGTTCTACCAGACGGTCAAGGGTTACGGCCCGCTGAAAACAGGACTCGTTATGCTTCCGCAGGCCCTTGCCTCCGGGTTGATGATGCCGATCGGCGGCAGGCTGTTCGATAAGATCGGAGCGCGTCCTTTGGCTGTTACCGGGCTCAGTATTATTACCTTCTGCATGTTTATGCTCTCCCGGATGACCCCGGACACCAGCCTGATCTATATTATGGGCTTCCTGGGCCTGATGGGCGCAGGCATGGGTCTGACCATGATGCCGGTGAATACCCACGTGCTGCAATCCGCACCCAAACACCTGGTCAGCCGGGTCACACCGCTGACTACCGCCGCCCAGCAGGTCATGGTTTCCTTCGCCGTAGCCGGCCTTACCGGTTACCTGACCTCCCAGATTACCACCCATGCCAAATCCGGCGGCAGTCCCATGGCGGCGGCAGCCAGTGCTTATGGCGACACCTTCCTGGTGGCGGCAGGCATCGCGGCTTTAGGCGCACTCCTGGCGCTGATTCTCCGGAAGCCCAAGGCTGTTCCCGGAGATAACGAGGAAGGTGCAGGCCAAGCCCAGGCTTCTATGATGGCAGGACATTAATAGAATAGATGAACCGGAAGACAGGATGCGGATGGATTCGCCGCTCCTGTCTTTTTGGTATTCAGACAGTCCCGGGACAAGTCATTTCCCCCCCATCGGCTTTTTATGGTAAAATAAGCTCTTATCGAAGCAATTCCGGGAAGTTGAACCCAACCCCATCGTTCCTGTTTCCCACACTTCCATAAAGGTCAGGTGAATCACATGCAGCATTACGGCTTCGCGCGTGTAGCCGCCGCCTCACCAGAGCTGAAGGTAGCGGATTGTGATTTTAACACCGCAAAGATTATAGACGTTATTCAAGATGCCGTTAAGGCGCAGGCGGAATATCTGGTGCTGCCCGAGTTATGCATCACCGGCTATACCTGCGGGGATTTGTTCCTGCAGCGGACCCTCCTGGATGCCGCCAAAGCCTCCCTTACCCGCATCGCCGCTGCCACCGCAGGCCAACCCATGGTCGTGGTCTTGGGTTTGCCGCTGGATATCCGCGGACGCCTGTTTAATTGCGCAGCTGTCATCCAGAACGGAGACATTCTGGGGCTTGTCCCCAAAAGCTGCCTCCCCGGCTACAGCGAGTTTTATGAGCCGCGGTGGTTTGCTGCTGCGGAAGAACTGGAGACGGACACACTCCTCATTAATGGTCAAGCAGTACCCATCGGCAGCGACCTGATCTTCGCCTGCCGCGAGGATGGCAATCTTTTGTTCGGCGTAGAAATTTGTGAGGATCTCTGGGTGCCCATTCCTCCCAGCAGCCATCTCGCCCAAGCCGGTGCGGTCCTGCTGTTTAATCCCTCTGCCAGCAACGAGCTGGTAGGCAAAGCGGATTACCGCCGCCAATTGGTGTCCGGGCAATCCGCCTCCTGTGTGGCAGCTTATGTTTATGCCGGCTCCAATACCGGCGAGTCCTCCACGGATGTGGTGTTCGGCGGCCACTCCCTGATTGCCGAGAACGGGCAAATTCTGGCCGAGTCGGAGCGCTTCACCCATGAAACCCGGTTAACCGTAGCTGACATCGATGTTCCCAAGCTTCATTATTCCCGTACGGTCATGGGGACCTTCCGGGCAGGCCGTGGCGCAGGAGATTACCGGGTGATCGGCTTCACGCACCCTGCCGGTACCACTGCGGCAGACCAGCCGCGGAAGCTGGCCCGCAAGGTAGCGCCGAACCCCTTTGTTCCCGGCAATCCGCTCTTGCGGGACGAGCGCTGCCAGGAGATTTTGTCCATCCAGACCTCCGGGCTTATGAAGCGTATCCGCCATATCGGCATCAAGCAGGCGGTGATCGGCATTTCCGGCGGCCTGGATTCTACCCTGGCGCTGCTTGTTGCCGTCCGCGCCATGAAGCGGCTGGGTCGTCCGGCCAGCGACGTTTTAGCCGTCACTATGCCCGGCTTCGGCACCACCAACCGGACCTATGATAATGCCGTAGGCCTCATTAAAGCTTTAGGTGTTTCCATGATGGTGGTGGACATCAAAGCAGCATGCCTACAGCATTTTGCCGATATCGGCCATGACAAGGATGTGCATGACCTTACCTATGAGAATGTGCAGGCCCGAGAACGGACCCAGATTCTCATGGATCTGGCCAACAAAAACGGCGGCATTGTTATCGGCACCGGAGACCTGTCGGAGTTGGCCTTGGGCTGGTGCACGTATAACGGCGACCACATGTCCATGTACGGTGTGAACGGGGGCATCCCGAAAACCCTGATCAAGTTTGTGGTGCAATGGTATGCGGACTATGAAGCGGATGATGCGGTGAAGGGTTTCCTGCATGACATTATTGCCACCGGCATCAGCCCTGAGCTTCTGCCGCCTTCGCCAACCGGCGAGATCGCCCAATTGACAGAGAACATTCTCGGACCGTACGACGTCCATGATTTCTATCTGTATTACTTGCTGCGGACGGGTGCCCCGC
>JAEWAA010000333.1 GCA_023391955.1 Bacillota bacterium
GCACCGCATCCCCCTCGGGTGAAACCGGGATGTTGGCGCCCTCCACCACAAGCGCCGCCTTCACCTGGCGGGCATTGCCTGCATGAATCACATCCTCCAGCGCCGCCGGAACCAGAATTTCGCAATCCATGTCCAGCCATTCCCCATTGGGCCGCACCCGGTCCTCCGGGCGGAAGCTGGACGGAGCAAGCTCCCCGTGTTTCATCCGGCCCTGCACCAGGGCAGGCACATCCAGTCCGGCGGGATTTGCCACCAGCAGATTGGCATCCGCTATGCCGACCACCCGGTACCCCATCCGGTGAAGCAAAAACGCACAGCTCGCCCCCACGCAGCCAAACCCCTGAACCACCACCCGGGCTCCTGCACCTCCCTCCTGGTCTGCGGGAACAGTACCGCCAGGATGAGCCCCAGTGCCAGTGCCAACTCCGGTGCCAGCGCCGCAATCGCTATCCCCCTTCCCTTTACAGACTCCGGCCTGCTGCAAAACCCTCCAAGCCTCATCGGCACAATAGGCCGCCCCATAACCCGTTACCGCATCATTCAGCAGAAACGTTCCGTCCACTATCTCCCCCAATAGCCTCCGGTAAGCCTGAAGCCCTTCCATTACATGGGGGTTGCGCTTCATGGCAGGTGTGATCAGCTCCACCTGAAGCTCCTCCATAATGGCCAGCACATCCTCAAAGGCTACCCCCAAATCCCCGCCCAGTGACACACCGGCCTGCAAATAGGGCTTCATGGCTCCCAGGAAACGGCCCAGCACCGCCTTGGCGTCCGGAGCCTTATAATCATAGGCGATGCCCGCCTTGCAGCCGCCGGTGGTCACACTGCCGCCGGCTTCATATTTATAGGCCATCACCTTGGCCAGACGCTCCACCTCACGGCGGGTGACGGCCGGATGCATGCGGGTGCCGCCGCTGGCATAACCCTGCACAAAACGGTGAACGACCACCCAACCGGCAGCATCGGTCAAATGGTCGTTCCACTCCAGCACCAGGTAAGGCTTTTCGATTCCCATCCGCTTCCCCTCCCATCGTGTCATGAAAAATGGTTGTCTGCATGCCATGCAAGCCTGCCTGACGTCCCTCTCCATTACACTATGCGCCGGGGATGGCGTGTGTCCTTCGTGCCTAACCTACCTGCCGAACACCTCCAGTGGAAGGGGCACCCGCTCCCAGCTTTCTACACCGTTCCTTGTCCTCAGCAGCGTGTGTCGCTCCCCGTTTCCCTCCGCCAGCAGCCAGCCAACCCGAGTATCCGGGAAGCTGATCCGTTTAACACCGTAAATGTTCTCAATAGGCGTCATATCCCATTTTTTCCCGCCATCTGCAGTGGTCAGCAATCCGCCTTCAATAGGGCCCGCTCCGGGAGTCAACGCCACAAAACCTCTGTCCGCAGAGAGAAAATGCATATCTGTGGCATACGGCCTTCCTCCGCGGAACTGGCTGACCTGCTGCCAATCCCCGGTTGCCCCGGCGGTGCCGCTGTAGAAGGACGCCTCCAGGTTGTCGCGATTGTACAATAACACCGAGGCCCTATTCCCGCCTGTTGCGGAAATACTGATCACGATCTCCCCCCGCTCCGCCTCGGGCAGCTCATCCAGCCGCCAGCCGCTGCCGCCATTGTCCGTGTAGGCCACAGCGGGAATCCGGCAGCCGTCGTCTGCCTCAGCAGGTTTCGTGCTCCCGGCACAGCCCGGCGCCACCACGTAGCCTGCCGCCCAACCCTGCAGTTGGCCGGTAAACACCGCCTTCTCCGGGACAAAACCCTCCAGCTTGCCATTGAAGGCCGCGGCCTCCCAAGAGGCGCCGCCGTCACGGGTGAGCAGAAGCTGATGAGCTGCAACCGCATAGCCCCAGCCTTTTGGACTGACAGACAGAACCTCTGCCGTATAGGGGTTTCCGTCCTTCCTGGACGTTTGCGTTTCCCACCGTGGGGTCCAATGAGCCCCGCCGTCCGTTGTTTCATAGATGCCCTTGGACGAACATCCGAGAATCCCCATCTGCTCCTGGCAGTCCGAGTTCCCCACCGCAAATCCGCGGTCCCGCTCTACAGGCGCAAGGGCGGTTATATACATGCCGTCCGTCCCCACCTTGGTCCAATCCGTACCCCCGGTGGAGGTCCGACCCACAAAGGGGCCAGACGTATTTTCCCCGGCTACCCAGCCGACCTTGTCGTTGACAAAATCCATCCGGTCAATCCGGAACCATAAATCCGTGTCATCCTCCTGCGATGCAGCCCCCACTCCCGGCGTACCTGAACTTGCCGGCGCCACCGAAGGTGCGGAAGACGGCGGCAACGAACCTGCTTGAGGGGTCGCAGCATGAAGCTCCGGACTGCCGGAGGTCCCCGGCAACGTCTCCCCATTTGGACCACAGCCGGCTAACAAAACACCAGTAAGGGTGCCCCACAGCACCCAACGCAAAAAAGACCCTGCACGCTCCCGTGTCGTCATTCATATCGCTCCTTTTACCCGTACCCTTAAAGCCATACGGATCTGCTGGATATGAATTAGACGCGGAACCGCAAGGCCCGGTTTAATAGCACGGGGCATTATGCCCGGCTGAAGGTTTTTTGGATCGCTTCGGATACTCTTTCCTTTTGGATCGGCTTCACCACAAAATCGCTGGCGCCGCTGCGGATGGCATCCAGCACCATCTCACGCTGGCCCATAGCCGAACACATCACAACCTTCGCGGAGGCATCCATAGTCTTAATCTTCCGAAGGGCGCTGACTCCATCCATCTCGGGCATGGTAATATCCATGGTGATCAAATCGGGCCGCACAAAATGGTACATGTTGACCGCTTCCGCGCCATTCTGCGCTTCCGCCACCACCTCATGGCCCAATTCCTCCATAATGGTCCGCATGACCATCCGCATAAATGCCGTATCGTCCACAACCATTATTTTTTTCTTCTCCATTAATTCCACTCCTTTGGCTGGTGGTTTTGTCATCTGTTACAATCAATGATACTCCTTGGCTATGAACAAATACTGAACATGTGATGAAAGACCCAAACATTTTCCCATATGCGACAAAAAAGACAAAAAAAGCCGTTCAGATTTCTCTGAAAGCGGCTTATTTTGCTATAGTTTGTCATGTCTGCAATTACCGTCCGTCAGCCAGCTTGTAACCGGCCGCATAACGCTCGTTCAGCCTGTAGTACCTGCTGACAATTTCCTTGTGCAGGGGGTGGCGCACCGGAATGCCGGTCAACTCCCCCAGAGCCGATTGGATGCCCTTCTGGCGGATCACCGTTTGTACCCGGGCCGCATCCTCATCGCTGTTGCTGTCAAAATGAAGCGCAGCAGCGATGGCATCGGCCAGATTGGACACCGGCAGTCCCAGCCGGGAAGCCAGCATAGCCGGCCGTACCAGGCGGTTGTTGTAGGAAAGCTTGGACAAGGGCGAACGGGCCACCCGCTCGATCCGGTCCGTCAAACCCGGATTGGCAAAACGCTCCAGGGTTTTCTCGATATAGGCCACGTGGGCTTTTTCATCGAGCCCGTATTTTTCCACCAGCATCCGCCCGGTTTCCTGCATCACCCTCCGCACCTTGATTTTGACCAAAGGCTTCTTCATCGCCTCCTGGATGGTCAGGCAGCCGGCCAAATACCCGAAATAGGCGGCGACGCAATGGCCGGTGTTCACCGTGAACAGCTTCCGCTCCATGTACGCCTCCAGCTCATCGGTAAGGATAATTCCCTGAATGGCCGGGAAGTCCTCCGCCGTGCCGCGTTTGTCCACCACCCACTCGAAGAAGGGCTCCACCTTAACGGCAAGCGGATCCTCCTGCTGCTGCACAGGCACAATCCGGTCCACGATGGAATCCGGAAAATAAACCAGCTTCTCCGCCTGTCCGTGCAGCGCGGGGTCGAGGTGGGCGTATACCCATTTTTTGAGCTGAGAGCTGCCTCGGATGGTATTCTCACAGGCAATGACGTGAAGCACGCGGGGATTCTCCCGCAGGCGCAGCTCGATTCCCCGGGCTATTGAGCCCGCGATATGCTTCAATGAGCCGGCGCCTACCGCCGTTGTCACCAGATCCGCCTCCGCCACCTGGCGCGCCACCGCTTCGCCGTCGGTGATCCGCAGCGCTGTCACGTTCCGGACCACGGACACATCCTCGCCTCCCGGACCGCCTGCCAGCATAACCGTGTATTGCCCCCGTTTTTGAAGCAGGGCAATCTGCCGCTCATTCCGGGCCACAAAACAAACCTCATAGCCTGATCCGGAGAGCTGCATGCCGATGAACCCTCTGCCGATGTTCCCGGCGCCAAATTGCACTGCTTTCATGTTTTTCCACTCCTTTATTTTTTGAATATTCTGTCTTTTTATGCGGTAAAAGTTTCTTACACTCCGGACCGGATTTTTTCCCGGCCCGGAAGCATCTGGTCAGTTGTAAGCTCAGCTGCCCTGGGGGTTCGTCACCAAATGGCGGAAGTCCAGGTCGCTAAGGGAATCCAGCCGGTAATTGCACGGTTCGAATTCCAGGAGGGAGGTAATCCGGTTGGGGATTACCACACTGTACATTCCTGCGGCCGCGGCTGCCCGGGCTCCATTGGGGGAGTCCTCAATGGCCACCGCCTCGTGGGGCGCCACTCCCAGACAAGCCAGCGTCTGCAGGTACAGCTCGGGATCAGGCTTCACCTTTTCCACATCATCCGCCGTCCGGATACACTCGAAATAGTCTGCGATATCCAGCCTGCTCAGATAACGGTCGATCCACTCCCGGGAGGAGCTGGAGGCCAGCCCGATGCGCAAACCCGCTTCCTTGGCTGCCTTCAGGTAATCCAGCACACCGGGGCGCAGGATCTCCTTCTCCATCAAGGCGGTGTGCTGGGCGCGGACAGAGGTGCGCAGGGTGTCCAGATTCACCGGCAGCTTCAATTCTGTCACAAGGTACTCGTAGGGATTGAAGGTATGGAGGCTGGTTCCGATACAACCTGAATACAGCTCCACCGTCAAATCCACATTATGCTCCCGGTACGCGTCCCGGAAAGCCTCGTACCAGGCCGTCTCCGTATCAATAATCGTTCCGTCAAAATCAAAAATAATCGCTTTAAGCATGTGTTCCGTCTCCCTTCCGGATTGTGTTTTTTTCTCTCTCGCCCCACGGCGGAAGCGGAGGAAACAGACGCACGGACACCAGCAGGGGTCATGGAATGGGCCGGAGTAGGTATTGTAGAACAGCACAAAAAGAGCCCTGAAGAACAGGGCCCGACTCTACTTTGTCAAAAGCAAAGAAATGACCCATCTCCTGCTGACGAGGTTAGCTGACGGGCTCGGGTAGATGGTACCCTACATCTTAAGATGACTCGCCCCAATTGCGTGGTTCCCCCGCTTTCCGGCCGCAGCCGAAAACTAAGCGTATTTTTATAATAATCAGAACTCTTGGAAATGTCAATTTATTTTCAATACTTATTTTCAAAAACGGGCGCCGGGGGTATATCCCCTCAAAAAAGGGACAGCAAACAGTAAGGCCTGTCTGCTGTCCGGTTATTTGCTTATTTCACGATGCTTTTGAGCACATCGTCAATGATCATGGAATTGGCTACCGCACCGCTGTAGAGCCAGCTTTTGGTCTTATCGAACTGGAAAACCTGGTTGTTCTTAACAGCCGGGATGGTGCCCCACACCGGGTCCTTCAGGGCTTCGGAGCCTGTTGCAGTATCACTGTTCACGAGGAAAATATAGTCGGCATCCAGGGTAGCCAGCTTCTCCAGGGAGATGGAGTTCCAGTTGGCCTTGCCGGCAGCGGAAATTTCCTTCACAGCAACGGGAACGGTAAAGCCCAGGTCCTTGTAAAGCACGGTGCCGCTGGAGCGGGCTTCGCTGACCACGAAGAATTTATTGCCCACCAGCCAGATGGCGGCGGCGGACTTGGCTCCGGAGGCTTTTTGCAGCTTGTCCTTGGCATCCTTGGCTTTTTGGTCGTAGGTATCCAAGGCCTTCTGTGCCTCGGCCTTCTTGTTCAGAACCTCGCCGACCTTCAGCAGCGCCTGGCGCCAGTCGCCGTTAATTTCATCACCCAGGACAAAGGTAGGCGCAATCTTGGAATACTGGCTGTACTTGTCCCCGGCTACGGTGCTGGTATCCCCGATGATCAGGAGATCCGGATTAAAGCCCGCCACCGCCTCAAAGGGCAGATCGCTGGGAACAGGGGGGAGTGCAGACAGATGGTCATTCAGGTAATCCTGCTTCGAGCCTTTGGAGGTTCCCCATTGGGCGATGGGCATCACACCGATGGAGATCAGATGATCCTCCAGATAGGAGGCGATAATGCGTTTGGGATTGGCGGGAATTTTCACGTCATGGCCTAAGCCGTCCTTCAGGGTGCGCTCCACAGGTGCTGTGGAGGCAGCGGCAGCTGGTGCTGATGCGGCTGAAGATGCGGTCGGAGCCGAGGAGGCACCGCCTGTGTCTTTGCTGTTGCTGCCGCAAGCGGCCAGGGTCAAGGACAGGGCCGTCGCACCGGCCAGAATGGCGAACCATTTTTTCGTATAGCGTCTATTCACAATATGCTCCCCCTATAATATCGAGTATGATGGCAAGATGAGGTGCGTTGAGATACGTTTAGATATGGTGAGACAACCGAGACAAGTTGAGATATGTTGAGACAAATTGAGATACTTTGAGATACTTTGAGATACGGTGAGATAAGTTGAGACAAGTTTGAGATACGTTGAGATAAGTCAAGGCAAGATAAGGTAAGTTAAGACAAGTCAAAGGCACGTTGAGGCACGTTGTGATGGCAAGATTAGGCTCTAGGCCGATATTGATGATAACAATTCTCATTCTCACTGTCAAGAGGAAGTATTCATGCTTTTGGAATTGGCCGCGAATCCCCAGGCTAAATCCTGCAGCCCACTGGCCCCAAGCGCTGCCGGATAGGCTCCGCGTATGCCAAATGCAAAAGTGCAGTTATTGTGCGGACCAGCTGCTCAAATAGGGGGCTGAAATGCAAAAGTGCATCTATTTTCGCCGATTACCACCCGGTTGGCGGTTTCAGCTAAAAATAGATGCACTTTTGCAGGATCGCACCAGCAGATGGGGATCACGGTCAAAAATAACTGCACTTTTGCAGGTTAGCACAGCCACAACTTTCCTTTAACCCCTTGTTTCCTGCCACACACTTTCTGCCTGCTGCAGCCGGAACAGCCGCCAGTATTCGCCCTGCAGATGGAGCAGCTCCTCATGGGTGCCGCGTTCCACAATCTGTCCGTTCTTGAGCACGAGGATATGGTCCATCCGCTCCAGCCCCGTCAGCTTGTGGGTAATCCACAGCACGGACTTGCCGGGGAAGGCCGCCGCTTCTGCCTGGCGCAGGAATGCCTCTTCCGTCACGCTGTCCAGACCAGCCGTCGGCTCATCAAACAGGAGCACCGGCGCATTGCGGAGCAGCGCCCGGGCCAGCCCCAGCCGCTGGCGTTCGCCCCCGGACAGCCGGGAGCCCCATTCCCCGATTAGCGTGTCGTAGCCCTCAGGCAGCGCCATGATCGTATCGTGGATCTGCGCCGCCTTGGCGGCTTGCTGCAGCTCTTCGTCCGTTGCCTCCGGACGGGCCAGGAGAAGATTGTCCCGGACGGATTCGTTGAAAAGCTGCACATGCTGGGACACCACAGCAAACCGGTCCCGCACTGCCTCCTCCGGCAGCCGAGCCAACTCCTGCCCAGCCAACTGCACACTCCCGGCCTCGTAGGGCCGGAGCTTCAATAGGACCTGGAGCAGCGAGCTTTTGCCGGCGCCGCTCTCTCCCACCACGGCCACCCGCCGTCCCATCGGGAGGTCGAAGCTGGCGCCATCCAGGGCCGCAGGCTCGGATGGCCCGTAACGGAACGCCATCCGCTCCACGTGGATGGCGAAGCCTTCCGGCAGCGGCTGCGCGGCTGCCGAAGCTGCACTGGCGGATGGCGCCTCCGGGCCGCCGGCATCCGCCAGCTTGAACAGCCGTTCGGCGGCCGCCATAATGCCGCCGAACTGCTGGAAGG
>JAEWAA010000386.1 GCA_023391955.1 Bacillota bacterium
AGCCTAAGGTGCTGGCCACCAGCATCGGCCTTGATCCCCTTCCGACGCTGATCTCTATGTATGTAGGGTTGAAGCTGTTTGGCTTCCTGGGATTGATTATTGGGCCTGTCACCCTGATCCTGCTGTCCACCTTCCACCGGGCCGGCATCTTCCGGGATGTGTGGCGGTATATTGTTAAAGGCAAGGATCCCGTTTAACCGGAGCAAAAAAGGTATACATAGCTTTCACAAGTATAGAGCCGGACATCCTCACGGATATCCGGCCTTTGTTTGCTTTTAAGGGCAGTTGTTATCTGCGGAACAGGATGATTTTCCCCTGGCCGATCCTCTTGGTAATGTACCGGAGCACCAACAGCTTGGCGATGCCGCGGGTCAGAGGAAGAAGCAGGAGCAGACCGGCGATGTCCGACAAAAAACCGGGCAGCAAGAGCAGCGCTCCGCCGATGAAGATGCAGATTCCGTCCAGGATGCTGTCTGTAGGCAGCTCGCCTTTTGCCAGTTTGAATTGGGCATAGTCCCAGACCCGCTTCCCCTCCCGCTTGGCCATATACGCTCCAAACAGGCCGCTGAGAATGAGGAGCGCAAGGGTGGCCCACGCCCCGATCCATTTGCCGGTCTGGATCAGCAGAACCAGCTCCAGCGCCGGAATCAGTATGAACAGTGCCAGCACCCATCGCAGCATAATGGTTCCTCCTTCATTGTCCGTGTTCCGCTGCCGCCTGCGTCAGGAGG
The DNA here is from genome assembly GCA_023391955.1 of Bacillota bacterium. Lineage (GTDB taxonomy): Bacteria > Bacillota > Bacilli > Paenibacillales > NBRC-103111 > Paenibacillus_AR. The sequence continues at coordinate 732 of JAEWAA010000386.1, forward strand.
GCATACAGCTGCGGACAAGCCCGGTCGATTCTGGCCGGTCGCCATTGCCGGTTCACCCAAACATGTTTGGTAGCGGCTGTGACCAGCATCGCATTGTCCTGGGCCCGCCGGATTTCGTAGGCGCATTCCAGTCTGACGTTGCTAACGCCGTCAATTCTGGTGGTTAGTAACACTTCGTCATCATACCGGGCGGGCTTCAGATATTGGATGCTGACATCCACCACCGGCAGGAGCAGTCCATACTGCTCCTCCAACGACCGGTACTCCATTCCCTGCTCCCGGAGCATCTCCGTGCGTCCGATCTCCAGCCAATCCAGATAGCGGGCATGGTAGACAACCCCCATCTGATCCGTTTCCGCATAACGGACACGGAGTTTATGTGTAAAAATAAGCGGCATCTTAAAGTCGTCTCCTTACTTGATGACCAATACAGGGACAACGGAATGCTGAACCACATTATGGCTGACGCTGCCCAAAACGAATTCACGGATACCGCCCAGACCACGGCTGCCGATGACAATTACGTCGCAGCTGTGGGTTTTGGCATAGTCCAGAATGGTCTCGGCCGCTCCCCCCTGGATCAGCTCCACAGTGCCTTCCACACCGGATTCCTTCAAAAGCTGCGCTGCTTTCTCCGAGGTTTCCACGGCCACGTCATACACTTCCTTGTTCACCGATGCAGGGATAGGCGCTAACGCCTCACCAATATACAGCCGCGGGAAGGCATATACATGCACCACATGAAGTTTGGTTCCCGGCGACAGCTTGGCCAATGCCACGGCATGCTGGAACGCCTTGGTGGATGCCTTAGACCCGTCGTAAGCAAGCAGGATGTTGGAGTATAACATAGAAAACCGCCTCTTTTCTGGGATTGTGAATGCTCTTGCGTGAAGATAGGATGAATCGGTCGTATCTCCAGTATACCAAACTGCGCGCCATTGTTGAAACGAACTGGGGGCAAGCAGCACTTAACAGTGTGAGTGGTTTAAATTGCTGCAGGGATCAACTGTTTGGCGGCCTTAAGCTGGCCTGCGAAAATCTAACGGCGGTTAGAGACGCTATTTCCGCGAAAATGCTGGTTCGAAAATTTTAACGGCGGCCACAGCCGCTATTGGGGCCAAACTGCCAGCTTCTGGCTTGGTTTGGGCCGAATAAGGGCTCCTGCTTCCGTTAGATTTCGGAAACCCCTCTTTTTAGCGAAATAAGCGCTCCTGCTTCCGTTAGAATCGCTTCGCCAAACCTTTTACCGCAGACAGAAAAACCAGAAAGCCAAGCGCAACAAGTACGCTCAGCTTTCTGGTTTCTATCTTCTGTTATCTCATTAGCGTAAACTTACAGAACCTTAGCCTTGCCGGAGTAGATTACACCCAGCTCAGCGTATACGGAAGCGTCAGTGCCGTCGGACAGCTTGGCCAATGCGCCTTCCACACCTACGATTACCGGGATGCCCAGGCTCAGGCCCACTACTGCCGCGTGGGAGGTGATGCCGCCCACTTCAGTGATGACAGCAGCTGCTTTTTCGAAAGCAGGCATATATTCCTTATCGGTAGTTACGGTAACCAGGATGCAGCCTTGGGATGCTTTGGCGTTGGCTTCTTCCGCAGTGCGGGCAGTTACCACTTTGCCGGTAGCGTTCAGGGTGCCGATGCCTTGGCCCTTGGCGATCATTTCACCAACATGGTGAACCTTGATCAGGTTGGTAGTGCCGGTGCGGCCTACCGGTACACCTGCAGTGATTACAACCAGGTCGCCTACGTTAACCAGGCCAGCGTTTACGCTGCTGTCGATAGCTTGTTCGATCATTTCGTCAGTGTTGGCAGCTTCCTTGCCCAGTACCGGAATAACACCCCAGATCAGCATCAGGCGGCGGATCACTTGCGGGTTGGTGGTAACGGCAATGATCGGAGCCTTAGGACGGTACTTGGACACCATGCGGGCAGTATAGCCGCTTTCGGTGGCAGTTACGATAGCCTTGGCATCCAGATCCAGAGCAGAGTTGGCAACTGCTTGGCTGATCGCTTCGGTAACAGAGGTTTGTTGAGCTTGGGATTGCTTCAGGAAGATTTCACGGTATTCCAGAGCGGATTCTGCGCGCTCAGCGATACGGGCCATGGTCTTTACGGATTCTTCCGGATATTTACCAGCGGCGCTTTCGCCCGACAGCATGATGGCGTCGGTGCCGTCGAAGATAGCGTTAGCTACGTCACTTGCTTCCGCACGGGTCGGACGCGGGTTGCGTTGCATGGAATCCAGCATTTGGGTAGCGGTGATAACCGGCTTGCCAACGCGGTTACATTTTTTGATCATGGCTTTTTGTACCAGCGGTACTTCTTCAGCCGGGATTTCTACGCCCAGGTCGCCGCGGGCAACCATCAGGCCGTCGGACACTTCCAGGATTTCGTCCAGGTTGTCCACGCCTTCTTGGTTTTCGATCTTGGAGATGATTTGGATGTGGCTGGCATTGTGCTTCTCGAGCAGCTCACGGATTTCCAGAACGTCGCTTGCTTTACGCACGAAGGAAGCGGCGATGAAATCAACGCCTTGTTCGATACCGAATACGATATCGTTAGCGTCCTTCTCGGTGATGCCGGGCAGGGTGATCTTAACGCCCGGAACGTTTACGCCTCTTTTGCTCTTGATGGTGCCGCCGTTAACGATGTGGCAATGAATTTCAGTGCCCTTGATATCAGTAACAGTCAAACCGATCAAACCGTCGTCGATCAGGATGGTGGAACCAACGGATACGTCGTTAGGCAGGTTGTCATATGTGATGGAGATGCGGTCTTTGTCGCCAAGAATTTCTTCAGTGGTCAGGATGATGGTTTCATCTTGAACCAGCTCGATAGGCTCAACCTTCAGCTTGCCGGTACGGATTTCCGGACCTTTGGTGTCCAGCAGGATGGCCACATTCTTGCCTGTATTCTTCGTAACTTCGCGGATATTCTTGATACGGCCGCCATGCTCTTCGAAATCGCCGTGGGAGAAGTTCAGACGCATAACGTTCATTCCGGCGTTGACCAGTTTGGTCAGGTTTTCAACGGATTCACTAGCAGGACCGATAGTACAGACAATCTTCGTTTTACGCATGGTTTAATGTTCCTCCTAAAATTTATGTATCCGAATTGCCTGGATATTTGTATGAAACCCGTAAGGGATCCCAACTACCATCACTTAAAATACCTTATAGCGGAGAGAGAAGCCTATGATGTTTGTCATAGAATTCCGCATCACCCTCTATAATCTTACCCATTCTGACAAAACATTACCCTTTTGCAGGGTCAGATTGCACAGAAATCAGGGAACGCTGAGGAACCCGGTACGCTCCGAAGGAACGGAACTTGCGGTAACGGTCCTCCCGCAGCTCATCACTGGACAACTGCTGCAGCTCCTGCAGATGTTTCCACAGGCTCGACTTGAGCGTGGCAGCCTGCTGCTCGAGGTTTTTGTGGGCGCCGCCAGGCGGTTCCGGCACAATCTCGTCGATCAGCTTCAGCTGCAAAATATCCTGGGCGGTGATCTTCATGGCCTCCGCAGCCTGGGGAGCTTTGGCCGAATCCTTAAACAGGATGGAGGCCGCTCCTTCCGGCGAAATAACGGAATAAATGGCATGCTCCAGCATCAACACCCGGTTGCCGACTCCCAGAGCCAGCGCACCGCCGCTTCCACCTTCGCCGATCACCACACAAATGACAGGCACACCCAAAGCCGACATCTCCATCAAATTGCGGGCGATGGCTTCGGATTGGCCACGCTCCTCCGCTGCCGCCCCGGGATAAGCTCCCGTCACGTCGATGAAGGTAATAATGGGCCGGTGGAATTTATCCGCTTGGCGCATCAGACGCAGCGCCTTGCGGAAGCCTTCGGGATGGGGCATCCCGAAATTCCGGGCGATGTTGTCTTTGGTGTCCTTCCCCTTCTGGTGGCCCATCACGGTTACAGGCACGCCGTTAAGCTTGGCCAGCCCTCCGATGATCGCCAGATCGTCTCCGAACAGGCGGTCGCCGTGGAGCTCCATGAAGTCGGTGAAGATGGTCTGAATATACTCAATGGTCGTAGGACGCTGGGGGGTTTTTACAATCTGGATCTTTTCGTGGACCTTCAGCTCCGCATACACCTCTTGGGCAAGCCGGGCGTAGCGTTCCTCCAGCCGGCCGATTTCATCAGAGAAATCGATGCCTTTATCCTGGCCGAATTTCTTCAGCTCCTCGATTTTGCCCCTCAGTTCCGCAAGAGGCTGCTCATAGGGCAATTCACTTGCCAACCGCAACCCCTCCTTTCTGTCCTGAAATAACCTGGTCCAGGCCAAAGGCCGGATGGGTTATGGAAGCCTCGAATTTGACAAGGTCAAATTGAGGGCCTAACACTGAAATAAACGGGTTCACACAAAAATACGGATAGGTTGTGTTAACCACGCCGCCACCGCCAAAAGAAGGGCTTAACCATGAAATAACCTGGTCCAGGCCTAAGCCGGACAGGTTATCAGGGCCTCCGGTTCGAATCCATTCTGTCAGTTCCTTCCTGTTCCGCGGGCAGCGGTGGAAGGCGTCTGGGAATGCATGTCCAGAAGCTTCGTCAGAGTGGAACGGAGCTCCTTGCGGTGAACCACCATATCCACCTGACCGTGCTCCAGATTAAATTCCGAGGTCTGGAAATTATCCGGGAGCTTCTGGCGGATGGTCTGCTCAATAACCCGCTTGCCGGCAAAACCGATATTGGCGCCGGGCTCCGCGAGAATGACATCCCCAAGCATGGCAAAGCTGGCCGAAACGCCTCCGTAGGTGGGATCGGTCAACACCGAGATATAAAGTCCCCCCTTCTCCGACAGCTTGGCCAAGGCCGCGCTGGTTTTGGCCATCTGCATTAAGGACAGAAGACTTTCCTGCATCCGGGCGCCGCCCGACGTGGAGAAAAGCACAAGGGGATATTTTTTCTGGATGGCCGCTTCTATGGCACGGACAATCTTTTCGCCGACAGCCCCGCCCATGGATCCGGCGAAAAATTCGAAGGTCATTACGCCGACCACGATAGGGTAGCCGCCAATGGTTCCTTCGCCGGTGATAATGGCTTCATTGTAGCCTGTTTTCTCCCGGGCTGCCTCCAGCTTGGCTGCATATCCCGGAAATTCCAGGGGATCTTCGGCCGTAAGCTCGCTGTCATATTCAAACAACCGGCCTTCATCCATCACCATCTGAATCCGCTCCAGCGCGCTCAGGATAAAATGATGGCCGCAGCTGGTGCAAACCTTCAGATTTTTGTCCAGCTCAATGGAGGTTTGGATTTTGCCGCACTTGCCGCATTTATGCATGAGTCCTTCAGGAATCTCGCGCTTCGTACGTTCAGACGGGACAGTCGCATATTTCTTCTTTTGGAAGATATCCTTTATTGGCACGCAATACACCTCTCAGCCTGATATCGCCTAGGCATGCCTTAAGCCGCAGGCCCTTCAGCTTGTAACTTGTAGGCCGTCAATATCCGCGCTGGGGCAAAATGGTGTTGAGCACCTCCTGCACATCCAGCAGCTCGCCTTCAGGGACCAGTATCTCATATTGATTCTTGGTCATGTTGATGGAACGGACTTGTACCAGAAATCCTTCTTCCGTCAGTCTGTTCTTGATGCGGTCCGCAATTTTCTCGGTGGGGGCAATATAGATAACCGTCCACATGCCGGTGTTCCTCCCTAAAGCATATTTTCCGCGAATTGAAAAAAGGCTTAAGTGAAGGCGCTTATCAGGGCCATATAATGGATGATATCACAGAAGGAGAATTTATCGCAACAAGGCATGTCCATTGCCCCCGGACAAAACCGCTCAAAAAGGAACGCCGGACGGACCTTTATGCAACAAAACCTCCCATATTCCCCCAGGAACGGCAGGGCCCGGAGTGGACTGGCCGGCCGTTGGGTCATTATATGCGGGAGGTGTTGGGTTTAGTCTGCGGTTTGGACCAAGCTGAATCATTTTACCTTCGCGGAGCCCTCCCCCAAAAGCTGGTCGATGCTTGCGATCAGCTCGGGCGACGGCTTGATCCGGTATTGGTCGCTTAATGCCAGGAGCCGCTGCTCCCGTTCGTAGAAGAGAACTGTCTCCAGGGGACCCTTGGCAGATTTCAGCAATGCTTCCAGCTGCGGCAGGATTCCTGCTTTTTCCTTGTCCCCGCTGATTTTGATGAAAAGACGCTGCGTCTTGGAAGGTGCGGTGCTCCTGCTCCGGGCCGGCTCAGACGCATCCGCCTCTCCAGCAGGTGCCGCAAGGGAAGCTGAAGCTCCGCGGCTTTCCTGAACTTGACGGAGAGTGGGGGTTCCCCCTGCACCTGGAGCTTCATTGGGAGGAGCGGACCTGCCGGCTCCCCGGCTGTAAACGGGGCTGCGCTCCTGCACTGCCCCCTGAGGCGCAGCGGCGCTCCGTGGGCCGGAACGGGCTCCGGATTGGCCGGAGGCGCGCTCCTGGCGCTTCTCCCCGGCTCTTCCTCCCAGCCAGTTCTTATACCGCTCCGGGCGAAACTCCGCTGTGAGAGGCTCAATCCGCTCCGCGAGAAGCTTAATGCCTTCCTCCTCATCCTGGTGCTGGAGCTTGGCACCGATAAGAAGCAGGCTTCCCTTTTCGACTATGGTGCCAAACCGCTTCCATGTTTCCGGGAACAGCACCAGCTCCAGCCGTTCAATCCGGTCCTCCACCTCGGCAAACGCCATCATCTGCCCCTTCTTGGTGGTGATGGTCTTCAGACTGACCACCCGGCCTGCCGTCATCGCCACACTTTCGTCGGGCAGCTCAGCCAGCTGATAAAGGGGAACTGCGCCGAGGGCAGCCAGCGGCTCCTCGTAATCATCCAATGGATGGCCGGTGAGATAAAGGCCCAGCAGCTCGCGCTCCAGCTCCAGGATCTGCTGGGTGGAATACGGGCGGATATCCGGATATTCGATATGCCAGTTGGGCTCCTCCGTGAAGCCGAACAGGTGCAGCTGCAGGTCCTCCCGCTCCTTCTTCCACTTGAGGGCTGCCTCCACCGTTTCCTCCAGCATCGCCAGGTGCTGGGCTCTGTGGCCGGGCAAGGAATCCATAGCTCCCGACTGGATCAGGGATTCGATGACCCGCTTGTTGCATACCCGCAGATCCACCCTCCGGCAGAAGTCCAGCAGGTTTTCGAAGGGGCCTCCATCCGCACGTTCCTTGCGGATGGATTCGATGGCCTGGGTGCCTACATTCTTAATAGCTGCCAGGCCAAACCGGATGCGTCCGCGCTTATCCGCAGCACCAGGT
>JAEWAA010000055.1 GCA_023391955.1 Bacillota bacterium
CGCCGGCTGCGATGCTGATATCCAGTTTGCGGTCGAACTGGAGAGCGTCGGCCTTCCAGATGTTCTTAACCCGAATGCCATAGCTCGACTCGAAGATGCGGGTCCAAATATTGCCGTCGATGGAATCGCCTTCGTTGAACAGAAAATTGCGGTCCAGCGCCCGAACCGTCGTCACCTCGATGGGCGGGCCGTATTTATACTTCGGATCGACAAGCAGCACGGCCGCCCGCTCCGAATCGCCGGCCGGAAGAGGCAGCGGCATCCGGACGGAGCTTTGCACATCGCCTCCTGCCAGCAGGCAGATCAGCAGCAGCACAACTGCCGGCCCCCGGACACCGGACCGTCGCCTTCGTCCCATCTACAACGCCTCCATTCCTTTGCTGCTTTCCCGGTACTCCTGCGGTGTGCGCCCGGTCTTCTTCCGGAACAAGCGTGTAAAATACGGGGCCGATTCCAGACCGACCTCCGCTGCGATCTCATGAATTTTCTTATCCGTTGTCTTCAGCAGCAGCTTCGCTTTCCGGATTCGGGTTTCATTGATATATTCGAGCAAACCCTGACCGGTGATCTGCTTATAAATTCTGGAGAAATAAGGCGGACTCAGGTAAACGAGCTCCGCGAATTTGGTCAACGACAGCTCTTCATGCAGATAGAGATCGATGTAACGATGCACCTTACCGATTAAATCGTGCGCACGCTCTCTCTGCATACGACCATTACGGTCGGCAATCCGGGCTCCAAGACTGCCGAAATAGCCGACCATTTCCAGCCAGCCGGCATGAAGATCGGGATTGTAAAGCTTCTCCGTCTGAAACTCTCCTTCGATCTCATCAATCAACTCGCGCTTGTTCATGTAGGTCAGGACGAAGGCGGAAAGGTGCGAGAATAGCTCCAGACCGAACCACTTGCCCGCTTCCCCTGCAAACAGCGGCCCCTCCGCCTGGAAAAACCTATTGTACAGGCTTATAAACCCGGCCTTGTCCCCATTATCCATGTAAGCTTCCAGCAAATCCAGCTTATGGACAGTAGAGCGGAGGCGGCCAGCCTCATTCAGCAGCTGCCTGGATTTGAGTTCCGCCCGGGCGCCCTCCTGTGGAATGCTGACCAGCATCTCGACCCCCGAGCCCACCTGAAAGGTAAGCATCAGCTTCAATGCCTCGATCCGGCTCCCCGCATGTTCCCACGTGACAGGGTCGTCGGACAGCGCGATCGACAACGGGGTTTTCAGCATGGTTTTGCACGTCGACTGAATGCGCTCCGCGCAGTCTGCCATCGCATGAGCAGCAGCCTTCTGGTTCTGGCCCTCCTTCGGCTGGACCAGCCACGCAACGCGGGTCCGGTCATACTGGAAGACCAGCATGCACATCTCCTGCCCAAAAAACTCCTCGGATATGTTGAAGATGGAGTAGAACAACAGTACCCGATCCGCCGGAGCGGCAAATTTCCCCCAGTTGTCGATACGGCCCAGACCCAGAAGCACCGGAAGGTCAGGGTTCAAGTCGATGCCCAGCTCCTGGAATCTTCTCTTTCTTGTGAGAAGACTGTCTTCCTCTCCCTGCAGGCACTCCAGCAAATAGTCGCGACGCAGAGAAGGCAGCGCCAAATGATATTGCTGCCTGGCTTTCTGCAGAATCTGATCTTCGTTCACCTCTGCCTCGATCCCGGCAATCGCCTTCCGAAGCGCATTGATAATGACGGTGTCGCCCTCCGTCTTCAGGACATAATCGATTCCACCCTTGCGGATTGCGGTTTGGGCATACTCGAAATCGTTGAAGCCAGTGAGGAAAATTACCTTGCAGCGCGGCCACATCAAAAGGATCTGATCCGCCAACTCGATACCATCCATTCCGTGCATGCGGATATCTGTGAGCAGAATATCCGCTTTCGCCGCTCCCAGCTTAGCCAGTGCATCTTTGCCGGAATAGGCCTTGGTTATCTCCAACTCAAGATCCGGCACTTCCTGCAGCACTTCGACCAGAAAGTCGACAGCCATCGGTTCGTCGTCCACAATCAGCAGATGCAGCATGCTTCATCCTCCTCGCCGTCTATTCAATCCTTGCCTTCCGTTTCCGCAGTCGACGCAACCGGCAAGATTAACATCACCTTGAGACCTGCTCCATCCGCGCCACGGACAAGCTCGATCCCGGCTTGCGCCCCGCACCTGAGCCGCAGCCGCCGATGAACGTTCAGAATGCCGGTCACCTCCCGATCATCCAGCTCGCCAGCGAACCTCCGCTTCCATCTGTACAGCTCCTCCTCAGCCAATCCGGCGCCATTGTCTTCCACCTCGATCACGAGCGCCGGGTTGCCGTCGGGCAAAACCGTCTCTCGCAAACCGATACGAAGCAAACATCCTGATTCTTCCTGAGGGAAGCCATGTTGGTAAGCGTTCTCCACGATGGGCTGCAAGAGAAGCCGCGGAACAGGCAGTGGCCGCCAGCGCTCCGGGATTTCTTCCAGACTTACCTGGATGCGGTCATGGAACCGCATGGACTGAATTTCGATATACGATCTGACATGGTTCAGCTCTTCCTCCAGACGAACCTCTTCCTTGCCGCTCCGCGTAATATATTGATAATAGTCGCCTAGATACAAGGCGAATCTGCTTGCGTTTTCATTATCGTACGCCCGGATCATGCGGTAGAGCAGGTAGAAGCTGTTATATAAAAAATGTGGATTGATCTGTGATTGCAGCTGCTTGAGCTCCGATCGCTGAAGATGGATTCTCTGCTCGTATACCTCATATATCAGCTTGTTCAGATGAGCCACCATAGCGTTGAATCTCTCATACAGATAACGGAATTCGTCGTTGCTGCCATGGGAGATGCCGATCTGCATCATCCCGGACTCCACCTTGCGGAATGCACCGACCAGCTTGCGCAGCGGTCGGTGGATTACACGATAGATCCAGTAGGCGAATAGGAACACAATCAGCAGAGCAAAGCCCGAGATGAGCCACATGAAGGTCCGGTACCGTTGAATCGGTCCCATCACTTCCTTCTCAGGCACATAGGCCACAATATGGGAGCTTAGTGAAGGAGAATAGAGATCAACAGTCATATACCGCTCGCCCTGATGTGTCAGCCGGATCGTACGCCTGTCCGTCTGTGCGGAACCGACCCCGTCCAGGCTCATTTCCCGGTACAATTCCGCCCGAATCCGCTCGAAGGAATCGGCGTGCCTGGCGCTGACATAGACGGTACCGTCATAGATGAGAGCCGCCCCGCCCCTTTCGTATCCGGAAAGCTGCTCCAGGAAGCGGTGCAGTTCGGGAACGGATATTTCAAGCTGCAGTACGAAGCGGGGATTGCCCACATCCAGATTATAGGAGCTCGGATAATACTCTCGAATATAGAGCTTATCATCCTGCCGGACGAACGGCGGCTCGGCATGCAGCATCTGCCTCTTGAGACCATCCATATCCGACGGACCCAGCTGGCCGATCGACCGGTTAGTGATGATCCGGGCAACGGAAGGAATATATACGCTGGCTTCTGCAATGTACATACTCGATTCCTTGAAAAGACCCAGCTTAGCTTGCAAGCGCTTCATCGCGGACAGCCGCTCGTAGGTAGACATCCGTTCGGGCAGCATCGCGAGTGTTTCCAGGTCCTCGTCGTTCATGAATTCCCGTTGTAGAACTGTCATACGCTGAATCTCGGTTTCAAGCGACATCAGATAGAACCTTACTTGCTGCTGCAGCGACTTGGAGATTTCCTTATCAATGATTCTCTTGCCGCCGTCGTTAATATATGCCCCTAACAAATAGAGCGGCGTTATAACAGCCAGGAAAGCCAGAGCCAACTTGCTGAAGATCGAAGAACGGACATCGGGCCAACTGTAACGCATGGCAGCTCTCCTTCGAAGGATTCAAACGCACTTACGTGAGTTCTCTACCCTGATGCTACTCCTTCACACTGCCGAGCACAATCCCTTTCGTAAAATGATGCTGCATAAACGGATAAACCAGAAGGATAGGAAGCGCGCCGACAAACAGCTGCGCAGCTCTAGCGGTCCGGTCCGACACCATTTGCAGCAATTCCATATCGGTTGAGCTGTTGATGATAGCCTGCATACCGACGACCACTGTATACAAATAGCTTTGCAAGGGATAATTGTCCGTCGAGTTCATGAACATGATACCGTCAAACCAGGCATTCCAATGCATAACCGTGGCAAAAAGCGTTACAGTCGCGATCGATGCAGCTGACAGCGGAACGTAGATGCTCGCCATAATGCGCCAATGTCCCGCTCCGTCCATTAGCGCCGCCTCCTCCAGCTCCTTGGGCAGATTGCGGAAGAAGTTCAGCAGAATGACGATGTTGAAGACAGGAACGGCAACATGCAGGACAAGCACCCAGATCGAATCCAGAAGTCCAAGCAGCCGCATTGTCATGTATAATGGGATAATGCCTCCGCTGAAGAGCATCGTGAAGACGAAGATCCAGGCGTAAACCGTTCTCCCTTTCAGTGCAGTGGAGTCTTTGCTTAGCGGGTAAGCCACAAGAATAGTTAACACCATGTTGACGCTAACGCCAAGAAACACACGCTGGACGGAGATCCAGATCGACCGGAGGAATGCATCTTGGCTTAATACGAACTCATAAGCCTTTGTCGTAAAGTCGACGGGCCATAGATATACCTCGCCGGCCGCAGCCGCAGCGTTGGAGCTGAGCGAGATGGCGAAGAGATGAATCAGCGGCATGACGCACAGCAGCGACAATACCGTCAAAAATCCGTAATTGCAAGACTTGAAGAGCCGATACGCCCAGGTCTGTCTGATCAAGATGAGTCCCCCCTAAAAAATGCGATAGTTGGCAAAGCGGTAGGCCATGAAATAGGAAACCGAGATCAGAATCAGCGAAATCACCGATTTGAACAGGCCTACAGCAGTTGCGAGGCCGTATTGCGCTTCCACCAAACCGACCCGGTACACGAAGGTATCGATAATATCCCCGCTCTCATAGACGACCGGACTATATAGATTGAACACCTGCTCGAAGCCGGCGTTCAGAATGCTTCCGATGCTGAGTGTAGCCATCAGGATAATAATCGGCAGCATGCCTGGCAGCGTCACATGCCAGGTCTGCCGCCAACGATTGGCCCCGTCGACGACAGCTGCCTCATAAAGCGAAGGATTGATGCCCGATATAGCTGCCAGGTATACAATGGTGCTGAAGCCAAATTCCTTCCATTCGTTCGAAACGACCAGCGTATACGGAAACCAGCGGTTGTCACCCAGGAAGAAGATTGGATCAAAGCCGAGCCACTGGAGGAACAGGTTCACCACACCCTTGCTTGGCGAGAGAATATCGATCAGAATGCCGCTCAAATAGACCCAGGACAGAAAATAAGGCAAATAAATCAAGGTTTGAATAGCGCGTTTAAACATCTCTCTCCGGATTTCGTTCAGCAGGATGGCAATTGTGACAGGGACAATTAAACCGGCAATGATTTTCATGACCGCTATGAAAATCGTATTCCAGAGAATGTTGTAGAAGCCGGGTAAAGCCACCATATACTTAAAGTTCTCCAGTCCGGTCCACTCGGAGCCGAACAATCCTTTGGCCGGCATGAAATCCTGAAAGGCGATCACAACGCCGACCATAGGAATATAGGAGAAGATCAGAATAGCGATCAGGCCCGGGATAATCATGAGATGTAAGGGCAGTTGTATCTTCCATTTTTTAGACATAAGGATTCCCTCCAGCAATAAAGATGGGAAAAGGCGAGTTCCCCCGCCTTCTCATGGTACAGTCTCTTCTTCTAACCCTTACATTGCGGCCGCCGCTTCATTAACTTCCTTCGTAATGGCGTCACCGCCCAATCTCTTCCAATCGCTTACGAACTTGTCGAATTCAGTAATCGGCGCCTGCCCCATGATGATCTTCGTGAAGGTCTCATCCTGAATCTTCTGAAGAGAGACAAGCTTGTCGGACATGGTAGGCGTAGCCGCTCCTTGATACTGGTTGTAGACGCCAAGCCCGTTTTTGTCGTAGTAGTCAATAACGCTGTAGGAGCCCTGTGGGCCGAATACCGCGCTCGAAAACCACATCGTCAGGTCACCTTGGGAGAACTTGATCAAGCGCTCATAATGGATGTTCGCCGGGAAGTTCAGATTGCTGCCATCTTTGTTGGTAAGCGCTTTCTGTAATTGGCGGAAGGCATCGAGGTTCACGCTCATCGGGTCGATTTGGACCGGATGATACTTCCCTGGGAAAATCCCGCCGTCCCGCGATATGAACGGATTCGGGTCCGGCGCATAGCTCTTCAGGTAGAAGTGCTCCAGATATACATTTGCGAGCTTGATCATCGCTTCCGGATGCTTGGCGCCCTTCCTTACAACGTAGTAGTTGCCGGCTGTATCATTCAACTGCGGATGAGCCGGGGCTCCGTCCAACGAGACGATGGGATACATCCGCCATTCAGCATTTGGGTTATGGTCCTTATTCGCCTTCTGAATATGGCCGGCATCGGATACGGTTCCGTAAGCAATGCCCAGTTTGTCGGCGGCGATTTCCTCGGCCAGCTTGCTCCATGGTTTGACCATGAATTCCTTGTCGATCACGCCATCCTTATACAGCTTGCTGAGCTGCTCAAGAGCTGTCTTCACCTCAGGCAGAATGGAACCATAAACCAGCTTGCCGCTGCTATCCTTCACCCACATATTGGGGTAAGCCTTGTAGCCGCTGAAGAAACCCGTGAGTGCACCGTGACCCATATACAAATCCTTGTTGACACCAAGACCTAAAGTATCCTGCTTGCCATTGCCGTCGGGGTCGTTTTTGACGAATGCGGTTGCAATCTTAATAACATCGTCAATCGTCTTCGGCTCGGTAAGGTTTAATTTCTTCATCCAATCGTCACGCACGTAGATCATACTACCCGTGCTGACGCCGCCGTTAACCATCATTTGGGGGATGCCGACCAGCTTTCCGTTGAATGTGGCGGCATTCAGGGCAGCGCCTCGATCCTGTTTCAGCATTTCCTTCAGATATTCGCTTCCGTATTTATCCAGCAGCGTAGTCAGATCCTCCAGCTGCCCCGCCTTTTGCATGCGGGTCATCTCTTCCTTCGTCACGTTCATAAAGTCCGAGATGTCCCCCGATGCGATGGAGACATTTAACTTCTGCCGGTATTGCGACTCGTCAACAGCCCACAAATTTTTAACGGTGATTCCGTACTGCTCCTTAAAAATATCTGTCCAGATATTGTCGTTGATGGACTTGCCCGGATCATATTTAAACGCCTGATTCACGGCGCGAACCGTGGTCACCTCGATAGGAGGGTCGTACTTGCCAAGCGGTCCCGGTACGTTCATTTGCGCATCACCGCCTGAAGGTGGCGGATCAGCGCTCTTATCCTCATTGCCGCAGGCGCCCAACACCAGAACAGCGGCCAAGATAACCGTCAAAGGCATGAACCCAGATTTTCTTGCTCCCATGTTTACCCCTCATTTCTATTCGTTTTTATGCTGCATCTTCATTATAGGAGCAATGGAAGTGGGGACGATACAGGACATTCTTGCGGTCCTTGCCCGATTTTATGAACTTGCATGTCTAGCATGCAACAAGCCGCTTCCTGCGTCGGAGGCGGCTTGTGTTGCGGATAATTGTGAGGATGAACAGGCTCATGCAGTACCGAAATTCAGCAGGCTGCGGTCGGATGTCTGCCGCCGCTCCTGCCCGCGGTAGGACAGCGTATAGACCGAGCTCCACTTTGGCTGCTCCGGCACAAGCAGCTCCATCTTCATCCTGCCCGTATATGCGGATGGAAGCAGGAATCTGATGGTCGGTCCCCTCAGATTCCGGTTCGGAGCAAGCTCCCCGTAGTCCCAGCTCAGCAGGTGCACCCGCTTCCCTTCCCCAATCGTCAGCCAAGCTTCGATTCGTCCGGAAGGGATAGGCTGCGGTCTGTCACTCAGCATCCATAGCTCGGGTTCAAACCATTCCCCTTCTGTCCATAGAAATTTCGGAATGCGTGCGCTTGCCAGCACTGGACGGCAAGAGGCCTGCACCGCGTAATAGGCAGGCTTGGGCTTCGCCGGCCACATGACGATGCTGTTGTTGGCAGCGGTCGGCCAGGGCTCGTTATAGCACCAATTCAATGCCATCGCGCATACCGGCTTCTGGCGCCTGGCTTCCTCATAGATGCATTTATAGCCTTCCGACTGGAGCGTCTGCCCATACTCGACCAGTTGTTCCAGAGACGACCAAGGCCCGAAGTAATGTTCGATCTGATCGGCCATCAGCCACATATTATCGGACAGCGCTTTGAAGGCGTGGTGGCTTTCCCACGCCGTTCCCGGCTTTGGCGGATACAGCTCATCGAGCGGAATGAAGCTTGCGAGTTGTTCCACAGATGAGGGCGACGGTACTCCGAATTCCGTATAAGCCGTGTTGCGCGCTTTCGGCATGGACTGCAGCACATCCTCGCCGTTGCGGTACTGAAACATGTAATGCCCATGCCCCATCCCTTCAATCGGCGAAGTCATCAGAAACGGCGTTTGGGGGTCCAGTGTGTAACAATTGGCGTTTAGCAGCCGCAGGGGAAGGGATTGATCGGTCATTCTCGACCAAGCGTTGAATAACTCGTTGCCGCCGCACCACAGCACCACCGATGGGTGTTTCCGCAGCCGTGTAATAATCGAACGGGATTCCTGATCAAGCACCTTCAAATAATCGGACGTATCGGGATATTGATTGCATGCCAGCGGAAACTCCTGCCACACCATGAGGCCTAGTTCGTCACACAGCTCGTAGAAACTTGTCTTGTTGACAATCCCCCCTCCCCAAATGCGCAGCAGATTCATATTTGCGGCTTTGGCCATATCCAGCAAAACCCGGTACTCCTCTGCCGAAATACGTCCCGGGAAGATAT
>JAEWAA010000056.1 GCA_023391955.1 Bacillota bacterium
GATTCAGAACTTCGTACGCTCCACCCACGGCCGGGCCTGTATTGCCATTCGCGAGAATGAGATTGCAGCCGAATCCATGGGGATTAATACCACCATTTACAAGGTCATCGCCTTTGTGATCGGGTCCTTCTTCGCCGGTGTTGGCGGAGCGCTGTATGCCCACAAGTTCTATGTCATTAACCCCACCAGCTTTAACTTCCTGAAATCCTTCGAAATTCTGGTTATGGTCGTATTGGGCGGCCTAGGCAGCACCACCGGTGCTATTGTTGGGGCTGTTGCACTTACCATGATCTTCACCCTGCTGCAGGATTATCCCGAATTGCGTATGATCATTTACTCCCTGGCGCTGATTATTATGATGATCTTCCGTCCGGGCGGCATGATGGGCAACAAGGAGTTCAATTATAAATTCATAACCAAATGGTTCCGGAAGAAAGGAGCGAATGTCCATGACAGCGACGTCTCTAGCGCTTCTTAATGTCAAACAGGCCAGCCGTACCTTCGGCGGTCTGAAGGCCTTGACCGATGTTTCCCTGTATCTGAATGAGGGTGAGCTCATCGGGCTCATCGGCCCTAACGGTGCCGGCAAAACAACCCTGTTCAACCTGCTGACCGGCGTATACGAGCCTTCCGAAGGACAGGTGCTGCTCTCCGGCGAGTCCATCGGAGGTATGAAGCCCTATAGAATCAACTGGAAAGGCGCAGCCCGCACCTTCCAAAATATCCGGTTGTTCGGAAATATGACCGTAGAGGAAAACGTAAAGATTGCTTTTCACCAGCATGCCAAGCACAGCGTCTGGACCACCTTCCTGAGGCTGCCCGGATTCTTCAAGGGTGAGCAGGAAATCACCAACGAGGCGCTGAATCTGCTCAAAATTTTTAAGCTGGACCATATGAAGGATGAGCTGGCCAAAAACCTGAGCTACGGCAACCAGCGCCGCCTGGAGATTGCCCGTGCCCTGGCTTCCCGGCCCAAGCTGCTGCTGCTGGATGAGCCGGCCGCCGGCATGAACCCCAATGAAACGGAAGAGCTGATGCATCTGATCCGCTGGATCCGGGAGGAATTCAATCTGACCATCCTTCTGATCGAGCATGACATGGGCCTGGTTATGGGTGTGTGTGACCGTATTTATGTACTGGACCGGGGTATGCTGATTGCCAACGGCACGCCGGAGATGATCCGCTCGAATCCGAAGGTAATCGAGGCATACTTGGGACAGGAGGCTTAATTTCATGCTGAAGGTTGAAGACATCAATGTGTATTACGGGGCTATCCATGCGCTCCAGGGAATTAGTCTGGAGGTGCTGGAGGGGGAAATCGTCACCCTGATCGGCGCCAACGGAGCCGGCAAGTCCACCCTGCTGAAAACCCTGTCCGGCCTGTTGAAGCCAAAAACCGGAGACATCAAGTTCCTGGGTAAATCCATTGCCGGGCAATCGGCCACCTCCATCGTGATGCAGGGACTGATCCATTGTCCTGAAGGCCGCCGGGTATTCGCCAATATGACCGTGGAGGAAAACCTGGAGCTGGGCGCTTACCTGCGCAAGGATCATCAGGAGATCAAGAAGGATATGGAAGGTGTGTACGAACGTTTTCCACGGCTGCTTGAACGCAAAAAGCAGCAGTCCGGCACCTTGTCCGGCGGGGAACAGCAGATGCTGGCCATCGGCCGGGCGCTCATGTCCCGTCCCAAGCTGCTGCTGCTGGATGAGCCCTCCATGGGGCTTGCACCGCTCCTTGTTCAGGACATCTTCCGCACGGTTGAGGAGATCAACAAACAGGGCACCACCGTCCTTCTCGTAGAACAAAACGCCAACCAGGCCTTGAAGATCGCCCATCGTGCCTATGTACTCGAAACCGGCAATATCGTATTGTCCGGCAATGCTGCAGAGCTGTCGCAATCCGAGGAGATCAAGGCAGCTTACTTGGGCGGCCATTAATTATCTATCCCCCAAAAGTGAAGCAAGAGGCGAATGAAACGTGCCCCAGACACGTTCAGAATATACAATCCATCATTAATAGGAGAAGGAAGGGAATCAAACATGAAGAAAACATGGATCGCTGCGGCTACGGCACTTGTGCTGACAGTCGCCCCCCTGGCAGGCTGCGGGGAGAAAAAAGAGACCACCGCAAGTGGCGGGGACGCAGGTGCAGGGGGTACCATCAAGATTGGAGCTAACTTCGAGATGACCGGCGGGCAAGCTTCCTTCGGTAACTCTTCGATGAAGGGATTGAAGCTGGCGGTGAAGGAAATCAACGCTGCCGGCGGCGTGCTGGGCAAGCAGCTTGAGCTGGTTCAAGCCGATAATGCCTCCAAGTCCGAGGAAGCCACACGGGCAGCACAAAAGCTGATCTCCAACGACAAGGTTGTGGCGCTGATCGGGCCCGTAACCTCCACCAACACCTTGGGCGCCGTACCGGTTGCACAAGAAAAGAAAGTGCCGTTGATCACCACCTCCGCAACCAACCCTAAGGTGACTGTGGACGAGCGCACTGGCAAGGTAAATGAGTATGTATTCCGTGTTTGCTTCATCGACCCCTTCCAAGGCAAGGTGGCAGCGGACTTCGCCTCCAAGGAGCTGAAGGTAAAGAATGCAGCCATCTATCTGGACTCCTCCTCCGACTATTCCAAGGGTCTCCAAAAGTTCTTTAAGGAAACCTTCACCAAAAACGGCGGCACGATTGTAGCTGAAGAATCCTACCAACAAAAGGATACCGACTTCAAAGCCGTCTTGACCCGTATCAAAGAAAAGAACCCGGAATTCATCTACGTTCCCGGATATTATGAAGAAGTTGGCAAGATCGTGAAGCAAGCCCGTGAGCTGGGTATCAAGGCTCCTATCATGGGCGGCGACGGCTGGGATTCCCCGCAGCTGCTGGAGATTGCCGGTAAGGACGCTCTGAACAACACCTATCTGTCCAACCACTATGCAGCTGACGACAGCTCTGCAGAGATCAAGAAATTCGTTGAAGCCTTCAAGAAGGATAACAACAACGAAACTCCCGACTCCCTGGCTGCTCTGGGTTATGATGCCGTAAACATGCTGGTTGACGCCATCAAACGCGCCAACTCCGTAGAGCCCCAGAAGATCTCCGATGCCCTGGCCAAAACCAAGGATCTGAAGCTGGCTACCGGCTCCCTGACTCTGAATGAAACCCATGACCCGGTTAAGTCCGCAGTTGTGCTGGAGTACAAGGACGGCAAGCAAGTATTCAAGGCGAAGGTAAATCCGTAAGCCGTAAGACGAATTTAATAACCCGCATGTAAAAAACCGCTGCTCCTGTTATAAACAGGGGTGGCGGTTTTTAGGTTTATTCACGTTTATTTCCGGTAATGCGTTATCACAGTAAAAGATGAAAGCTGCGCCGCGGCCCTCTGGAGTACCATTTTTAACCGGAAAAAGGCACAGATATTAGCTCCTCATACATGGGCAGCTTCCCCAGATGGCTCCGGTACAGCACCAAGCGGTCGGCTGTCCATGCATAGGCCTCAGCCCCCTTGGGGAAGACAGCAGCCAGCGCCTCCTTGGACACGGGGGAGGCTCCTGCATATTGGCGGGCCAGGGTAAGATGGGGCGAATAAGCCCGCTCCTCCGGTGTATACCCCAAGGGCGTCAGACAATCTGACACACGGGCCTGCAGCTCCCGGAGCCCTGCGACCTCTCCCTGAAGGCCCGCCCATAACACCCGGGGTGAACGTGGCGGTCCGAATACCCCGGCCTCCTCCAGCCGCAGGGGAAACGGATGGCAGCCTGCGGCAGCCTCCCGCAGACGCTCTGTCACCGCATCAACGGCAGAGGAAGCCATGTCTCCGAGGAATACCAGCGTCAGATGCAGGTCCTGGGGATGGACCCATTTCTGGAAGGGATATTGCTTTTTTAGCTGCTCTATATCTGCTTTTAAGGTATCCTTTAATGGCTGGGGGAGGGGCAGCGCAACGAATAAACGGATAGTTTGTTCCCGTGGCGGGGACATATCAATCACCTCTTCATAAATAGAATACCTATGTGAAATGAATTATAATCAAGAGGTGAATTTCCCCACGAGAAAAGTTGTAAAGGAAGGAGACTGCCCGATGATCGTACGCAATTACTTGGATGCCCCGCTCAAAACCGCCAGCAGCCACAAGGGCCAGGGCGAGGTCCGCTCCGTGAAGCTGTTCAGCGAAGAAGATTATGACAGCAAGCTCCGGTTCTTCTATTACATGGAGCTGCCCCCTGGCACCTCCATTGGCTACCATACCCATAAGGACACCAATGAAGAGGTGTATGTCATTGTGGAAGGACAGGGCCTGATGACCGTAAATGGGGAGGAGCGGGAGGTGAAGCCCGGAGATGTGATCCTCAATAAACCCGGCTGGAGCCATGGCCTGGAGAACCGCTCCGGCTCATTAGTGAAGCTGCTGGTTTATGAAGCGGATGTATAAGCCTTATTGTTCCTCCGGACGTTCCTTATCCGAGTTATAACCCTGCTCACCGAAGGGCATCAGCTCCCGCAGCCATTTTTCCTTCAGTTTCTTCAGCTCGCGCTTTTCGTCGAAGGGGCCGGTTTCCGGCCTCTTCAGTTTTTCCAGCACCTCAAAAGCAAAGGCGTCCTCCCCCAATGCGATCCAATCCTTCTGGAGCTGGCGGTTCATATGACTGCCCATATCCAGAGAAAGCTTAAGTCCGTTGAGCTTCTTCAGGTTCGGGGTGCTTTCTACCAGAATTTTGCTGCTTTTGAGATTGCGGATGCCATAGACCCCCGCTTCAATCTTGATCTCCTTCGCTTGCTCCTGCAGTTCCTTCCGCCGATCCACAGCGTCATCTTCCTTCCTGCGCGCCAGGCGCCAATATTGACTTCCATCTTTTTTCCGCTCCATATATCCGTAATCCACCAGACTTCGCCGCAGCAGGGCGTAATCCGCGTAGACCGGCTCCAGCACATCATTAACCTCTTGCTCGGAATACAGCTGCCCATAGGCAAAATGCTCAGCAATCACATCCAGCACCAGCTGGAGCGGCTTGCTGCGTGAAGGATAACGGGCCAGCGGACCGTCTGTTCCCAGCGGGAAGAAGGCGGCCAATTCATCCTGATTGGTCCGTTTTGCTTTTGGGCCATGTACGGCATGGGATGTGCCCGGCGGAGTGCCGGGAGATTTGGACCCGTGACCGGACAACAGCTCCATCACAGCCAGGAACAGCCGGGCCTGGCGCTCCTTTTCCCGCAGGGCAAAACGGTGGTTGCGGATAGTCGATGGGCTGCCGATGCCCATTTCCTTCTGGATCCGGTCGTCGCCCAATCCTTGGGCGGACAGCTCCAAAAGCCGCTTATGGGTCCCCGTCAGGCCAGTGGCGCTTTTGTCCAGGGCCAGCATATAGTGAAGCATACCGCCGTGCTTTTGTTCTATATGCAGCTCCATATAACGCTCCGCATCATAAAAACGGCCGTCTTCGGGATAAACCACCCCGGTTTCCGTCTCAAAGCCGCAGCACAGGCAAATCCTCTGCCGTCCTTCCTGCCGGTAGCCAAGCTTCAGCTCCTCTATTGAAGCCTCGAATAAGGATTTATCCATAAACAAAACCTCATTTCATCTATAATTACATAAACAATTTATCACAATGTCTATATAAATACAAACGGCAGTTTTTTTATAGCCTTCTATCGGGGCATCGGATGTACGGCGGCAGGCAGCTTGTCCGCACCTAAAAAAAACACAAACCCACTCACAGGGACTCCATTTTGGGATTGGCGGAATCACGGTACGATAAAGGCAGATTCAGTGACTTGACTAAAGGAAAGGAGGGAATGGGATGCCTCACATCACCATCAAGATGTATGAAGGGCGCACCCCCAAGCAAAAGGAGGAAATCGTAACCGTTTTTACCAAGGAGCTGTCCCGGATCATCCAACGGGAGGAGCAATTCATTACAATCGAATTCAACGAAATTCCGCTGGACGATAACGCCCCGGCGAATTTGCGACAAACGTAGGTTAAACTTACGATGCTGGTTTTGCTAGGGTGAGTTTTCATACACGCCCTAACGCAAAACTCTAGGGAGGAAACGGAATATGGCTGCTAAAGTTACAGCCGCGGATCGGGTAAGCTACAAGATGGCGACCAAACATTCTCTTTTCACATACATGTGGAAATACAGAACCTTGTACCTGATTGCCTTGCCCGGGATTATCTATTTCATTATCTTCAAATATGTGCCGCTGGCCGGGTCGGTCATTGCGTTTCAGAACTACAACATCTTCAAGGGGTTTACCGGCAGTGAATGGGTCGGGCTGGAGCATTTCAAGACGATGTTTCAATACCAGGACTTCCTGCGGATCCTGACCAACACGATTCTGCTGGGGCTGTACGACCTGGTGTTTGCTTTCCCGGCGCCGATTATACTGGCTCTGCTCCTGAACGAAATCCGGCTGGTGGTGTACAAACGGGTGCTGCAAACCGTGGTTTACATGCCCCACTTCCTGTCCTGGGTTATTATCAGCGGTATCGCATTGGGTATTCTGTCTCCGTCTACAGGCATCGTGAACCATGTGCTGGAATGGATGGGCTTCGAGCCGATTTACTTCCTTGGCGAAAATTCCTACATCCGTACCGTGCTCATCGGCTCCGGCATCTGGCGGGACTCGGGCTACGGCACCATTATTTATCTGGCAGCGCTGGCGGGCATCAACCCCGATTTGTACGAAGCCGCCGAGGTGGACGGAGCGGGACGCTGGAAGCAAACCATGGCCATTACGCTGCCGTCCTTGATCCCCACCATTATGATCCTGTTCCTGCTGCACATCGGCAAGTTCCTGGATTTGGGCTTTGAACGGGTATGGGTATTCCTGAATGCGCTGAATACAGGCAACGGAGAAATCCTCGACACCTACATCTACAAGGCGGGCCTTCTGTCCCAGCAATACAGCTATACCACTGCCGTCGGGCTGTTCAAATCCGTAGTGGGGCTGATGCTGGTGTTCATCGGGAACTTCCTGAGCAAAAAAACCACCGGAGAATCCCTGTATTAGTCTATGCTTACGATGCAGGCTTTCCTGGCGGAAAGCCCTTAGGAGGTGCGACAAATGAGAGCGCGTTATACCCGCGGACAAAATATCTTCAATATCTTCAACCTGGTGCTGCTGACCCTGATTGCCCTGGCGATGTTCCTGCCGTTCCTGAACGTTATCGCCCAATCCTTCAGCACCTCCGACGCCATTATTAACGGCCGGGTGGGCCTGTGGCCCAAGGAATTCACCATGATCAACTATGAATACGTGTTCAGCGACCAATCCATCTGGCGGGCCTTCGGCGTGTCGGTCTACATTACCCTGATGGGCACATTAATCAACCTGGCGGCCACCTCTTCCTTGGCCTATCCGGTATCCCGCCCCGAATTTGTGGGCCGCAAGTACATTGTGCTGATGGTGCTGTTCACCATGGTATTCACCGCACCCCTGATTCCTAACTTTATCCTGATCAAAAATGTGGGTCTGATGAACACCCTGTGGGCGTTGATGATTCCCGGCGCCATCAGTGCCTTCAACTTCTTCGTCATGCGCAGCTTTTTCATGCAAATCCCGTCCGAGCTCATCGACGCTTCCCGGATCGACGGCTGCGGCGAGCTGCGGATTATCTACAGCATCGTGCTGCCCTTGTCCAAGCCGGTTATGGCTTCCCTGGGGATTTTCTACGCGGTCGGACACTGGAATGCTTACATGAATGCCCTGTATTACATCAACAAGCCGTCCCTGTGGCCTCTGCAGGTGAAGCTGAAGAAGCTGTTTGAAAGCGATGACATCAGCATCGACCCCGCTTCCTCGGCCTTCAGCGCCTTGGCCCACACCTCTCCGGAGGGGATCAAAATGGCGGTCATCATTATCGCCACGCTGCCTATTATCATGGTATATCCATTCCTGCAGCGGCATTTTGTACAGGGGATGATGGTCGGCTCCGTAAAATCCTGATTGCCCGATTGTGGTACAATAAGACACATGTGCACGTTCGGAACATGAGCCGGTCTGTTGGCTGAAAGCCGCGCTGCTATTGGGAATTTCTGCATGGACAGGCGCGGCGGCAGGCTAGACCGGACACAGCAAAAGGGGGCTTCCAGCATGAGAAAAATCGTCATTGTGGATGACGAGCCAGTAATCCGAAAAGGTCTTTCCGTTATGGTCCGCCAGATTATCGGGCCAACGGCGGATATCCGCCTGGCCGCGGACGGAGAGGAAGCGCTGGCTCTCATGATGGAGGATCAGCCCGATTATTTGTTCACCGATATCCGGATGCCCCGGATGGACGGACTGGAGCTGTGCCGGCGGCTTTCCGGCATGGACTGTGAGACCCAGGTGGTAGTGGTTTCCGGCTACGGGGATTTCGAATATGCCCGCCAATGTGTGTCCTATGGGGTTAAGGAGTATCTCCTGAAGCCGGTAGGCCGGGCTGAACTGCAGAAAACCATCGCCAAGCTGGAGGAGGCGGCCAATGAGCCCTCCGGCTTCGTAGCTGTCGCCAAGCTGGACGGCTGGGTGGAGCGGCTGCATGATGCGGTGTGGAACCTGGAGCAGGAGAAGCTGCAGTCGGTGCTCCAGGAATGGGAGCAGGAGGTGCTCCGGCGGAAAATGAGCCGCAGCCAGCACAAGGAGCTGCTGGAGGAGGGGTATACGCTGTTGATCCGGCGGCTGCTCGCCAGCTCCGTCAACCCCGCCCAAAGTGTGCTTGGGCTGCCGGACACGGCTTCTCCTGCGGAGCTGTTCGCAAGATTCGCCCAGGCGGTGCGGGACATTCTCCAGGAGCTGCGGGTGAAGCGCAAGGGTAAGGCCAAGGACCCGGTGGAGGAAGCCAAGGCGTTTATGGAGGAGAACCTGGCCCGGGAAATTTCCCTGGAGGAGGTTGCCGAGCTGCTGGGTTTGAATCCGTCGTATTTCAGCCAGCTGTTCAAGCAGGTGACGGGGGAGACCTTCGTCCATTACCGGATCAGCCGCAGGATGGAGCGGGCCAAGAAGCTGCTGGGGCAGTCCCATTACAGGATTACGGATATTTCCTTTGAGGTGGGTTATGCGGATCATCCCCATTTCACCAAAACCTTCAAGAAATATACCGGCCTGTCCCCGTCAGAATATCGCAGTCAGCTGGGGATTGAATAATGCTGCGCAAAAGCCTTTCCGCCAAGCTGTTCGTCTCTTTTCTGACGGTGATCGTGCTGTCCTTGTCCATGGTGGGTTTCATCTCGTATTTCCAGGCCTCCAGCGCCTTGGACCGGTCCACGGAACGGACCATCGCCCAGGTGATCCGCAGCGCTTCCTACCAGACGGATTTGTATCTGCAAAATTATGAAAAGGCCAGCGATTCCATCCTGTCCTATTACCAGGTGAAGCAGTTTCTGGATATGGACCCGGAGGACAGCTACTCCTATTATCAATACACCAACGACATTCAGAAGTACCTCTTCCGCTCGCTGTTTATCCTGTATCCGCAGATCAGCTTGATGTACATCATTAACGAAAGCGGCAAGGCGGTCAGCGACGACAACGCCAATCAGGCATACAGCACCCAGTTCAATGCGGAGGAGCGGTACCGGACCCTGGCGTCCCAGACCCCGGAGAGCGGAAGAATCGCTATTCTCAACACCAATGTGCAAAATGTCCCCAACGCCGGCATCATCAGTATGGTGCGGCAGATCCGCGGCGTATCCTCGTACCGCCCCAACGGGATATTGGCCATCGAGTTCAAGGCCCAGGAGCTGGCCCGGATCTGGGAGCCGCTGGATTTGGGGCAGGGAGGCTTCTTCTTTATCCTGGACGAATTCGGCAAACCCTTGTACCAGCCCACCGCTGCAGGCAAAACGCTGCCGGCCGAGCTGTTGGCCAATGTGGCGGCCCATCCCAATACCTCCTACATTGAGGGGGTGGAGGGTAAGGATTACCTGTTCGTCTCCCGGAAGTCCGACTACTCCAACTGGCAGCTGGTGGTGACCATGCCGGTGAGTGAGCTCCGGGAGCCCATCGCCACTATCCGCACCACAACTATCCTCGTTGGGGTGCTGACCCTGGCGGGCACCCTGCTCTTGGCTACCCGCTTCGGCCAATCCATTACCCGGCCTATCCGGGTGTTGAAGGAAGGGATGCGGGAGACGGAAAAAGGAAACTGGCTGCGGCTGGATATCGATGACCGCCAGGATGAGCTGGGCGGGCTGATGCGCAGCTATAACCTCATGGTGAGCCGGCTGTCGCAGATGATCGAGCGGGTGTACGAAGCAGAGCTCACCACCCAAAAAGCAGCGCTGGAGCTTCAGGAAACACGGCTGGAGCGGCAGCAGGCGGAATTTCAGGCCTTGCAGCTGCAGATTAACCCGCATTTTTTATACAACACCCTGGAAACCATCAAGAGCTATGCGGTGATCCAGGATTCTGATGAAATTACCGAAATGGTGGAGGCTATGGCCTTTATGCTCCGTTATTCCATCCAGACCAATCTGGAGGAAATAACCATCGCCAACGAGCTGCGCCATGTCTTAAGCTACATGACCATTCTCAAGCACCGCATCGACCGGGAGTTCGAAATCGATGTGGTGATCCCGCCGGGGCTTTTGCTGGAGAAAACGGTGCGGCTTACGCTGCAGCCGTTGATCGAGAATATCTTCCAGCATGCCTTCCCCGGGGGAATTGAGGCCCATCATGCCATCCGCATCGATGCCCGGATTGAGGACGGCCGGTTCCTGGTGATGGTGGAGGACAACGGTGTGGGTATTTCCCCGGAGCGGCTGGATCGGCTCCGGGAGAAGCTGAAGCTGAACCAATTGGCGGGTGGGGAGGACGACTCCCTGTACCACCGGGGCGGAATCGGGCTCATGAATGTGCACCGCCGGATCCAGATGGTATTCGG
>JAEWAA010000413.1 GCA_023391955.1 Bacillota bacterium
AATTTCTTGGATGTGGGCGGCGGCGCTACGGCGGAGAAGGTAACCGAGGCTTTCAAGATCATTCTGAAGGATGAGAAGGTTAAGGGAATTTTCGTTAATATATTCGGCGGGATCATGCGCTGTGATGTGATTGCGGGTGGTGTCATCGAAGCGGCGAAGCAGGTGGGTCTGGACCGGCCGCTGGTGGTCCGTCTGGAGGGCACGAATGTAGAGCAGGGCAAGCGGCTTCTGGGAGAATCCGGGCTGAACATCATTGCGGCAGATTCCATGGCTGACGGCGCGCAAAAAATTGTGGCACAAGTGGGCAGGGGCTAATCAAGATCCTTCCGGGAGGGCGGTTATTATGAGTATTCTGGTGAACAGGCATACCAAGGTGATCACGCAGAACATGACAGGGACCACAGGCATGTTTCATACCAAGGGCGGTCTGGAGTACGGAACCCAGATGGTGGCCGGGGCGGTTCCGGGCAAGGGCGGCCTGCAGGTGGATTTTTCCTTGGAAAACGGGACAACAGTCCAGCTTCCGGTGTATAATACGGTGAGCGAGGCCAAGGAAGCCACAGGCGCCAATGCTTCGGTGATTTATGTCCCCCCCGCATTCGCGGCGGATGCCATCATGGAGGCGGTAGACGCCGACCTGGATTTATGCATCTGTATAACGGAAGGAATTCCGGTGCTGGACATGGTCCGTGTGAAGCGGTTTATGGAAGGCAAACGCACCCGGCTCATCGGTCCCAACTGTCCGGGGGTCATCACGCCCGGAGAGTGCAAAATCGGCATTATGCCAGGGTATATCCATATGCCCGGCCATGTAGGGGTGGTTTCCCGCAGCGGAACCCTGACCTATGAGGCGGTCCATCAGCTGACTACCCGGGGCATCGGGCAATCCAGTGCGGTGGGCATTGGCGGCGATCCCGTTAAGGGCTCCGAGTTCATCGATATTCTTAAGCTATTTAATGAAGATCCGGATACCCATGCCGTCATTATGATCGGTGAAATCGGCGGTACCGCCGAGGAAGAAGCGGCGGAATGGGTGGCCGCGAATATGACCAAGCCGGTGGTGGGCTTTATCGGCGGTCAGACCGCTCCCGCAGGCAAACGTATGGGCCATGCCGGAGCGATTATCTCCGGAGGCAAAGGCACGGCGGCGGAGAAGGTGGCGGTGATGGAGCGCTGCGGCATCCGGGTTGCACCTACTCCGGCGGAGATGGGGGCTACACTTGTCGCCGTTCTGGAAGACAAGGGTATTCTCCAGCATTGCGTCACCAATTCATAATTGTGTACGGATAGGCAAGCAGCCTTCCGATGATTCGCGTAACGCGCGGATCTCGGAGGGCTTTTTTATTTATCCATCTTATTCTCATTAAAGGAGACCGAAAATCTATGAATCATCATCATGTACTTGTGGCCTTGCACGAAATGGAAGGCATCGGCTGGAAAACTATCCAGCGGCTTACGGACTATTTTCCGGACCTAGCGGAGCTGGCCGGGCTTACCCCCGGACTGTTGGCTGCCCTGCGGCTGGCGCCCGGAAAGGCAGAGCTCTTGTCCAGAGGTTTGTCCCGGGACTATCTGAACCGGATAGAGGAGGCGTATGCCGATTCTGTGGTTGTACCTATCGCCCGGGGGGATGAGGAGTATCCCCCGCTCCTGAATGAGACGGCAGCACCCCCGTGGGTGGTGTATACCATCGGGCGGCGGGAGCTGCTGGGGAAGTACTCCATCGCCATGGTGGGCACCCGCACTCCTACCGTATACGGCAAAAGAATCGCCTCCCGGATGGCGGAGGAGCTGTCCTGCTCCGGCGTCTGTGTTGTCAGCGGCTTAGCCAGAGGCATTGACGGGGAAGCTCATGAAGGCGCGTTGAAGGGGGAGGGAAGCACAATCGCTGTCCTGGGCTGCGGGGTCAATGTGATTTATCCCCGGGAGCATACTCTGCTTTACCGGAAAATCGCCGAGCAGGGTTTGGTGGTGTCGGAATATCCGCCCGGCACCCCGGCAGCACAGGGGCTGTTCCCCCAACGCAACCGGATTATCGCCGGGTTGACTCTGGGGACGGTGGTGGTGGAGGCAGCGGCCAAGAGCGGCTCACTGATCACCGCCAAATATGCGGAGGGCGAATTCCGGGAGGTGTTTGCCGTCCCCGGCCAGATCACCTCGCCCAAAAGCAGGGGCACCCATGATCTGATCCGTGAAGATGGAGCCAAGCTGGTCACCTCGGCGGCGGATATATTGAAAGAATTCGGGCATCTGCCCGGAATGGGCCGGAATAGCCTGGAGACGATGGCGTACACTAGAGAATATCTTCCTGCACTCACTGCCGAAGAGGAGCGGGTGGCTGCGGTTTTGGCGGATGGCCCCGCATCCATCGACGAGCTGATAGAGCGCTTGCAAACAAATTTTGGACATTTGCATTCAATTCTGTTATCTTTACAGTTGAAGAAGAGGATCGGGCAACTTCCGGGCTCGTTATATATGCTTCTATCTTAAGTCCAACAGGATACATCGAGTATCCAGGGGGGAGGAAGGCAAATGGCAGACTCTCTAGTTATTGTGGAATCGCCCGCCAAAGCCAAAACCATCGGCAAATACCTAGGCAGCAAATATATCGTGAAGGCCTCTATGGGCCATGTCCGTGACCTTCCGAAGAGCCAAATGGGCGTCGAGTTTGACAACAATTTTGAACCCAAATATATTACCATCCGCGGCAAGGGGGATATCCTGAAGGAATTGAAGGATGCCCGCAAAAAAGTGAAAAAAGTCTATCTGGCGGCTGACCCTGACCGCGAAGGGGAAGCCATCGCGTGGCATCTGGCCCATTATCTGGATCTGGATGATACGGAAGAGTGCCGGGTGGTATTCAACGAAATTACCAAGCAGGCTGTGAAGGATGCCTTTAAGACGCCCCGGCCCATTAATAAGGATCTGGTTAACGCCCAGCAGGCCAGACGGATCCTGGACCGGCTGGTAGGCTACAAGATCAGTCCGCTGCTCTGGAAAAAGGTGAAAAAGGGCCTCTCCGCAGGCCGTGTGCAATCCGTTGCGGTGAAGCTGATCAATGACCGGGAGGACGAAATCAAGGCCTTTATCCCGGAAGAATACTGGAGCATCACCGTTCAGCTGAAGTCTGGGTCCAATACCTTTGAAGCCAAGTATTACGGTACGGACGGACATAAGCAGGAGCTGCATACGGAAGCCGAGGTCCAAGCTATTCTCCAGGGTCTGGAGGGGGCCGACTTCATCGTAACCGAGGTGAAGGAGAAGGAACGGAGCCGCAATCCCTCCGCCCCCTTCATTACCAGTACGATGCAGCAGGAGGCCGCCAGAAAGCTGAATTTCCGCGCGTCCAAAACCATGTCCGTGGCCCAGCAGCTGTAAGAGGGCATCGATTTGGGCAAGGAGGGAATTGTCGGCCTCATCACCTACATGCGTACGGATTCCACCCGGATTTCCCCGGTGGCGCAGGAGGAGGCCAAAGGCTTTATTCTGGAGAAATACGGCGAAGCCTATTATCCGGAGACGCCTCGGCAATACGTCAAAAAAGCCGCTAACGCCCAGGATGCCCATGAAGGCATCCGGCCCAGCTCGGTGCTGCGGACACCTGAGGAAGTCAAGGGATTCTTAAGCCGTGACCAATACCGGCTGTATAAGCTGGTTTGGGAGCGTTTCGTTGCCAGCCAGATGTCCTCGGCAGTGATGGATACCATGACCGTGGATATTCTTGCAGGAGCCTCCATATTCCGTGCCGTCGGCTCCAAGGTGAAATTCCCCGGCTTCATGAAGGTATATGTGGAAAGCAGCGATGAAGAAGCTCCTGCTGGCGATGAGGAAAAGTTCCTGCCGCCGCTGGCTAAGGACAATGTGCTGAAGCGTGAGGCAGTGGAGCCCAAGCAGCATTTCACTCAACCGCCTCCGCGTTACTCCGAAGCCCGTCTTGTACGTGCGCTGGAGGAAATGGGCATCGGCCGCCCCAGCACCTATGCGCCGATTCTTGAGACCATCCAGAAGCGGGGTTATGTGGCTCTGGAGGAAAAACGCTTTATCCCTACGGAAATTGGGGAACTGGTAAACGAATTAATGGAGGAATTCTTCCCGGAAATTCTGGATGTGGGCTTTACGGCCCAGATGGAAGAAGAGCTGGACCATGTGGAGGAAGGCCGTGAGGACTGGGTTAAGGTATTGAACGGTTTCTACAAATCCTTCGAGAAGCGGCTGGAGGTCGCCGAAGAGGAAATGAAGGAAATCGAAATCCAGGATGAGGTATCCGATGAGCTCTGCGAGAAATGCGGACGCCATATGGTTTACAAAATGGGCCGGTTCGGCAAATTCCTGGCCTGCTCTGGTTTCCCGGACTGCCGCAACACCAAGCCGATCATCAAGGGCACCGGAGTGGTGTGTCCCTCCTGCAATACAGGCAACATTGTGGAGCGGCGCAGCAAGAAGGGCAGAGTGTTCTTCGGATGCGACCGGTATCCCGATTGTGATTTCGTATCCTGGGACCGTCCGGTAGGGCGGAATTGCCCGGAATGCGGCCAGATGCTGATTACCAAAACCAACCGCAGCGGTACGGTCATCCAGTGCTCCAAATGTGACTACAAAGAGGAGCCTGTGGAGGAAGCTGCGGATTTCGAGGATTAACGAGCTGCGGAGTGCAGTCTCTACACGGTCAGATGGCGTGCTTCTATTAATGATGGTATGCTTAAACGGCAGACTGCTCTCGATGCGGTCTGCCGGACTTTGTTTTGTGCCCAATTTCATGTATATGTAACGCAATAATAATCAATGGGGGAAGGATTCACTGTGACTCAACAACAGCCTGTTATTGTTATCGGAGCCGGATTGGCGGGCAGCGAAGCCGCTTGGCAGCTGGTCAGCCGCGGTGTTCCGGTTATCCTTTACGAAATGAGACCGGTGGAGAAAACGCCGGCACATATTACAGACCAATTCGCGGAGCTGGTTTGCAGCAATTCTCTGCGGGCTAACGGTCTGACCAATGCGGTAGGTTTATTGAAGGAAGAAATGCGTACGCTGGGTTCGCTTATTATACGCGAAGCGGACAAACATGCCGTACCTGCCGGCGGCGCCTTGGCGGTTGACCGGGATGGGTTTTCCGGCGGGGTTACGGAGGCGCTCCGCAGCCACCCGCTGGTAGAGGTGCGGAATGAGGAGCTCCGCGAAATTCCGGCTGACGGAATCGTCATTGTCGCCTCCGGGCCCTTGACGTCCCCTGCGCTGTCGGAGAGCCTGAAGGCGCTGACAGGGGAGGAGTACCTCTATTTCTATGATGCGGCGGCTCCTATTGTGGAGAAGGATTCCGTGGACATGGACAAGGTCTATCTGGCTTCGCGTTATGATAAAGGTGAGGCGGCTTACCTGAACTGCCCGATGACCGAGGAGGAGTTCAACCGCTTCTACGATGAGCTGATTCAAGCAGAGGCTGCACCGGTAAAGGCCTTCGAGAAGGAGATTTACTTCGAGGGCTGCATGCCTATCGAGGTAATGGCCAAACGCGGGCGCCAGACCGTCCTGTTTGGTCCCATGAAGCCTGTAGGGCTGATCAATCCCCATACCGGGAAGCTTCCCCATGCGGTTGTGCAGCTGCGCCAGGATAATGCGGCGGGGACGCTGTTTAATCTGGTAGGCTTCCAGACTCATCTGAAGTGGGGCGAGCAAAAGCGGGTTTTCTCCCTGATTCCCGGACTGGAGCAGGCGGAGTTTGTCCGTTATGGTGTAATGCACCGCAATACCTTCATTAATTCACCCCGTCTGTTATCGCCGACCTATCAGTTCAGATCGCGGCCTAACCTGTTCTTCGCCGGTCAAATGACAGGGGTGGAAGGGTATGTGGAGTCTGCCGCTTCCGGCTTGACTGCCGGGCTGAACGCAGCAAGGCTGTGGCACGGACAAGAGCCTCTGGTGCTGCCGGCAGAGACCTCCATCGGCAGTATGGCGCATTATATTGTCTCCACCGAGTCGGGCCATTTCCAGCCGATGAACGCCAATTTCGGGCTGCTGCCGCCTCTGGAGGAACGGATTAAGAATAAGAAGCTGAAGTACGAAAAATTGGCGGAACGCGCCCTTCGGACAATTCAGAATTTTGTGGGCAATTTGCAGTGATGTCCCTTGTATGCCATTCGTGTGCTGTGTTACTATAATCGTATTGCGCTTATTAACCATTCGAAGGTTGCCGGTAGGACGTGTTTGTAACACAGCCTAGGCCATATTTTGGCCTTCCTTCCGGTGTATCCTCGTCAAACCATGTATCTGAACACCCCGCGGATGGCGCCGGCTCGAAGGCCCTCCCGGGGTTTTGCCGCGCCGGACAGGTTTCTCGTCAACGGAATGGCCATGGATGGAATTACCGGGACAAAGAATGTGTGCGAAAGTTGCGTTTTTTGATCACAAGCGATGGCCGTTGGGCCAAGAGGAGTTCTAACGGAAGTGAGCGACGTTATATTGCAGTTTTGGGCCTGTTCTGAAATGTAACGGAAGTGAGCGCTCTTATTGCAGAGGTTTTGAGTAAAAATCAGCCTAATTGCATGAAATAGCGGCTGTGGGTTCCGTTAGGTTGGGAAATAAGCCGGTTCGGGGCGGATAACGGCTGCTGTGTCCGTTAGGACGGATGAGGCCCGGCAGATGCTTACGAAGTAGGCTTTGCTGACGCAAAGCTCTCAGGAGGGATTTTCATGGGTGAGTTTCACGCAACTACGATTTTTGCGATCCGGCATAACAATAAAGGCGCCATTGCCGGAGACGGTCAAGTCACCTTCGGCAACAGCATGGTGATGAAGAACACGGCCAAGAAGGTGCGCCGTCTGTACCGCGGGCAAGTGGCAGCAGGTTTTGCCGGATCGGTAGCGGATGCCATTACGCTGTTTGAGAAGTTCGAAGGAAAGCTGGAGGAGCACCAGGGAAACCTGCAGCGTGCTGCAGTGGAGCTGGCCAAGGACTGGCGTTCGGACCGTGTACTGCGCCGTTTGGAAGCGATGATGATCGTAATGGACAAGAAGGATCTTCTCCTGATTTCCGGCAACGGCGAAATCATCGAGCCGGACGACGGCATTCTGGCCATCGGCTCCGGCGGCAACTTCGCCTTGGCTGCCGGCAGGGCCTTGAAGGCCCATGCCGGACACATGGAAGCCCGTGACATCGCCAAGGCATCCTTGGAGATTGCTGCGGATATCTGCGTGTTCACCAACCGCAACATTATTGTCGAAGAAGTATTGTAGAAACGGATGGAGGGATGGATCATGAAAGGCTCCGCGCTTACCCCTAGAGAAATTGTTTCCGAATTGGATAGATATATCGTCGGCCAGAAGCAGGCCAAGAAATCCGTCGCCGTCGCCCTCCGCAACCGTTACCGGAGAACCCTGCTCCAGGATGTGATGCGTGATGAGATCATCCCCAAGAATATTCTGATGATCGGCCCCACCGGCGTGGGCAAAACGGAAATCGCCCGCCGGCTGGCGAAGCTGGTGAATGCCCCCTTCGTAAAGGTGGAAGCCACCAAGTTTACCGAAGTGGGGTACGTGGGCCGGGATGTGGAATCCATGGTCCGGGATCTGGTGGAGACGGCCATACGTATGGTCAAGGCCGAAAAAACAGAAGCCCTGAAGGACCGTGCAGGCAAGCTGGCAGAGGAGCGGATCGTCCAGTTCCTGGTGCCGGGCGCCAACAAGAACAAGTCCGGACGCAATCCGCTGGAGATGCTCTTCGGCGGCCAGAAGGAGCCGGAGCGGGAGCAGGAGGAGCCGGATTCGGGAGTTACTGCAGGCCGCACCGCTGTGCGGGAGAAGCTGGCCCGCGGAGAGCTTGAGAATGAACAGATTGAAATTGAGGTAGAGGATCATACGCCTTCCATGATGGACATTCTGGGCGGTCAGGGCAACGATCAGATGGGCATGAATATGCAGGAGATGTTCAGCAGCCTGATGCCCAAGAAAACCAAGAAGCGCCGTCTTCCTGTAAAAGAAGCGCGTAAGGTGCTGATCCAGCAGGAAGCCCAGAAGCTGATGGACATGGATGAGGTGATTACCGAATCCGTACAGCGGGCGGAGCAGTCCGGCATTATTTTTATCGACGAAATCGACAAGGTAGCCAGCACCGGCAAGGGCAGCGGTCCCGATGTATCCCGGGAAGGGGTGCAGCGCGACATTCTTCCTATTGTAGAAGGTTCTACGGTTATGACCAAATACGGTCCGGTAAAAACGGATTATGTCCTGTTTATTGCGGCAGGCGCGTTCCACATTGCTAAACCCTCCGATTTGATACCTGAGCTTCAAGGGCGCTTCCCCATCCGGGTGGAGCTGGGCAGCCTGAACCATGAGGATTTTGTGCGGATCTTGAAGGAGCCGCAGAACGCATTGACCAAGCAGTATACCGCTCTTCTGGAAACGGAGGGCATTACGGTCACCTTTACGGACCCGGCTATCGACGAGCTGGCACAGATTGCGGTGGAGGTGAACCAGCAAACGGAGAATATCGGTGCGCGGCGGCTTCATACCATCCTGGAGAAGCTTTTGGAGGATCTGTCGTTTGAGGCGCCGGATCTTCAGCTGGAGGCGTTCCAGGTAACGCCGGAATATGTCCGGGAGAAGCTGTCGGATATTGCCCGGAACCGTGATTTGAGCCAATATATTCTTTAAAAACAGCGGGGGTCCCCGCAAAGTTATGGAAATGTGCTTTATAAGAATAGCTTCGCTTTGCGGGGAATTGTTGAATGAAAATAGGGGGATTTGAGAAATGCAATTGCTTTCGAAGACAAGACGGCTGAATCGGCTGCTGCAAAGGGCGGCAGGCAAAGCCTTGTCGTTTATGGAAATGACGGAGGTTTTGCGGGATGCTATGGCAGCAAGTGTGTATGTCATCAGCCGCAAGGGCAAAATTCTCGGCTGTGCAGCCTCCGGAATGCTGGTTTCACTGGAAACCAACCGGGTCCTGTTTCAGGACAAAAGACTCACTCCCGAGCAAAACCAGCTTCTTTTGAAGGTGGAGGAGACCGTTTCCAACCTCGATCCGGAGAATCCATATGTCCAGGTGACCAACCAGCTGCAAAGCTTGTTTGAGCAGCATTACCTGACCATTATCCCGATCATGGGAGGCGGGGACCGTCTGGGCTCCCTGGTGCTGGCCAGGACGGAAGACCCGTTTGGCGAGGATGATTTGATTCTGGCTGAGTATGGAGCCACAGTGGTGGGCATGGAAATTCTGCGTGAGCGCGCAGAGGAAAGCGAGATTGAAGCCCGCCGGAAAACCATCGTCCAAGTGGCGGTAGGGTCCCTTTCCTACAGTGAATTAGAGGCTGTGGAGCATATTTTCGAGGAGCTGAAAAGCAAAGAGGGGCTGCTGGTAGCCAGCAAAATTGCCGACCGGGTGGGGATTACCCGCTCTGTGATCGTGAATGCGCTGCGCAAGCTGGAAAGCGCCGGCGTCATCGAAACACGGTCCCTGGGGATGAAGGGAACCTACATTAAGATTCTCAATGACCAGCTGGTTCAGGAGCTGGAAAAACGGCAGGCCTAAATTCGTGTTAGATTTATATTAGGTTTTAGATTATAAAGTCCTATCTTTCTAAAGATAGGGCTTTTTTCATATTGTATATTTTGCCATTTTTTTGCATGATTTATGATGTCGAATCTTCTCCATGCTCCATGATATGACAGCATTAGCGAAAATTTAAAATAATTTTATTGTCGAAAAAAAGAGGAGAATGAAAGAAAGCTGTTGAATAAGTAACGGTAATCTGTGGCCGGAGGTTGAATCCCATAATGAATATCCTGCAATCAGCAAGTTTTAACCGGTTGGAACGCACCTTGGATGCGGCCGTCCTGAGGCAGACTGTATCTGCCAACAATATCGCCAATGTGGATACGCCTAACTTTAAGCGTTCGGATGTGGTGTTCGAGGAGCTGCTTAGCCAGCAGATGAATTCCAAAACCCTTACAGGCAGACGGACCCATCCCAAGCATATTCCGATTGGTGGCGGAACATCTCCGGCGGAGTCGAAAATTGTCGTGGACAACAATTCGGTTATGAACAATAATTTAAATAATGTAGATATCGATGCCGAAATGTCCCTCGTAGCCAAGAATCAGCTCCGTTATAATGTGGTAGCCCAGCAAGTAACTCACGATATCCGCAATATCCGCACTGTGATTGGAGGGAGATAATGATGAAGCTGACCAACGGGTTTGATATCAGCAGCTCTGCACTTACCGCCCAGCGGCTCAGAATGGACGTAATCGCCTCTAATATGGCTAACGCGGATACAACGCGGGGCAAGCTGGTAGACGGCAAATGGGTGCCATACACCCGGAAGGTGGTCTCCCTGGAAGAAAAGCAGGGCGCTACATTTTCCCAGGTGCTGTCCGGTGCCATGGGCACATCAAAGGCATCATCCGGAGGCGGGGTCAAGGTAAGCAAGATTTCCGATGATTCTGCTCCTTTTAAACAAGTTTACAATCCTACCCACCCTGATGCGGATGAGAATGGTTTCGTGCTGATGCCCAATGTGGATCCGCTGAAGGAAATGGTGGACATGATGTCAGCCACCCGGTCCTATGAGGCCAATGTCACTGCGCTGAATGCAGCTAAGGCAATGATTACAAAAGCTCTTGAAATCGGCAAATAAATTAGGGGGTAACTACAGATGATCGAGAAAATAGGAATCCAGCCAGCCTCCTTGTTGAAGCCGTTACAGACGGATGCCAAAGCATCGGCGGGAGCTGCTGACCTGGGAAAATCCTTCGGGGATATGCTGAATCAGGCTATCGGCCAATTATCGGCCCAGGAAAAGAATGTGGAAATGCTGAATGATCAATTTGTCCGCGGCGAAGGGGTAGATGCCCACCAGCTGTCGATCAATGCGGAAAGGCTGTCCTTGGGACTGGAGCTTACCGTCCAGGTCCGCAATAAGGTGATTGAAGCTTATCAGGACATCATGAGAACGCAAATTTGATCCTAACGTATGATTGACATACGTGCTGGCGGACGAGGTGAAATACGTGAATGAAAGATTGCTCCAATATTGGACGAATGTGAAGCAATATTGGAATCGATTCAACAAAACTTCGAAATTCATGATTGTCGGCATTTTTATAGCGATGATCCTGACGATTGTCCTGTTTGTTTACAACAACTCCAAAATTGAATATGCAACAGCCTTTACGGATTTGCAGCCTAATGACGCGGCATCCATTACCAAGTACCTGAAGGACAACACTATCCCCTACAAAATGAGTGAGGATGGCAAAAGCATCGGAGTTCCCCGCAAGATGGTGTCCCAAGTGAAGGTGGATATCGTCGGACAAGGATTAACCAAAAGCGGTTCTATCGGATGGGGCGTATTCCGGGAAAACAGCATCTTCGGCAAAACCGATGCCCAGACCCGGATCATGGAGCTGGAGGCTCTGCAAGGAGAGCTGGAGCAGCTGATCAACACCAATGTAGCCATCGCAGGCTCCAAGGTACTGATTACCCGGCAGGATGACGGTGTATTCCTTCGCCAGAACCAACCGCCTACAGCGTCGATTATGGTGAATACGAAGCCTGGCTACGTCCTCGATCAATTAAAAATCGACACCATGTATCAATTGGTGTCGAAAAGTGTCCCGAATCTGACGGTTGAGAATATCACTATCTCTGATCAGAACGGGGATTTGCTCCCTTATTCCAAAACATCTGCAGGACAGGTTGGGGCAACCAATGCAGCGGCACAGCAGTTCCAGATCAAGAAGGACTTCGAGCAGGACCTGCGCAAGGAGATTACCCGCCAGCTTGGTTCCATAGCCGGAGCCAACAATGTAATGCCGATGGTGGTTGCTACCTTTAATTACGATAAGAAGACGCAAAACAATGATCTGGTTACTCCGGTTAACGGGGAAAACGGCATTGTGGTCAGCTCCAATGTGAATGAGAAATCCTCCACAGGAGCGGCGAACGGCGG
This sequence comes from Bacillota bacterium, assembly GCA_023391955.1. Taxonomy (GTDB): domain Bacteria; phylum Bacillota; class Bacilli; order Paenibacillales; family NBRC-103111; genus Paenibacillus_AR. The sequence continues at coordinate 11,945 of JAEWAA010000413.1, forward strand.
CGTAGCCGGCACAGGCGAAACCGATGTTCCCACTTATCCGTCAGGCACCAACGCAGGCAGCGGTACGTCGGAGGAATCCAACAGAACCTACAATTATGAATTCAACCGGATCAAAGAGGTTATCGAATCCCAGCCGTTTTTTGTCAACGATTTGATGATAAGTGTAGGGCTTAACCGGAACGCCAATTTGACCGACGCCACCAAAACCGCCATCCAGCGGATGTTGACCAGTCTGGTAGCCACTTCCTTGGCCAATAACGGCCGTACCTATACTAATGAAGAGCTGGCAGCCAAGGTAACCGTGTTTGATGAAACCTTCGCAGAAGCTGCACCCGGAGCAACAACCGCCGGAGGCACCAATTGGCTTCTGTACGGTGGAATCGGCGCAGCTGCAGCGGCATTGGCGGCAGTGGGCGGCTTCGTGGTCGCTTCGCGCAGACGCAAATCCAGAGAATTGGCGGCGATGGAGGAAGAAGCAGCAGTTATGGCTCAAAACTCCAATGCCAAGGCTGAGTTCCCGAGCATTGATCTTGAC
>JAEWAA010000512.1 GCA_023391955.1 Bacillota bacterium
GTTCTGGAGTGTTTCTCCTCGGAGACCCGGGTCCGCATTATCGAGCTATTGAATGAGAAGGCCTATAATATTGGAGAATTGGCGGAGGCCCTCGGTCTTTCCTCGGCCATCATGACCAAGCATATCCAGAAGCTGGAGGAAGCCGGTCTTGTGGCTACGGAGAATACCGTAGGCAAACGGGGCACCCAGAAGCGCTGCACACTGAAAATTGACGAGCTGACCCTTATGCTGCGGACTGACAGCGGCATAGAGGAGCAGCCTAACCGCAACAGCTTCACCGTCGACCTGCCGGTTGGCCAATACAGTGCGTATGAAGTCCGCCCTACCTGCGGACTGGCATCCTCAGAGAAGCGGATTGGCATGATGGACGATCCCCTCTACTTCGATGATCCGGAGCGCACCCAAGCCGAGCATTTGTGGTTTGCCAGCGGCTTCGTGGAATACCGCGTACCGAATTATCTGGTGGGAAACCAGGCTGCCACCGGCTTCACCGTTTCCCTGGAGATTTGCTCCGAGGCTCCCCGTTACAACGAAAATTGGCCGTCCGACATTACCTTCGCTGTCAACGGCCTGGAGGTTGCCACCTGGACCTGCCCCGGCGACTTCGGGAGCAGGCGGGGGCTGTATACCCCCTCTTGGTGGGTGGACACTCAATATGGATTGCAGAAAACGCTGTCTATTACCGAAAGCGGGACCTTCATTGACGGTGTCCAATTTTCCGGCGTCCGGATCAGCCAGTTGAATATCCGGGCCGGACAGGAGCTTCGCCTGCGCATCTCCTGCCCCGAAACCGCCGCCCACTGCGGAGGAGTCAGCCTGTTCGGCAAGGGCTTCGGCAATTACCCGCAGGACATTCGGGTAGCCATTACAGTGTAGAGGTTAGCTGCGGAAGCTTCAGGGTCACTGTTGTACCCTGACCGCTCCGGCTTTCGATGGCGATACCATACTGTTCACCGAACAAAAGCTTCAGCCTGTTGTGGATATTGGACAACCCGATGCTTTTTCCGGGTTGTCCATTTTGTGTAGGCTCAGCATTCTCCATGTTCAGCTTCGCCTGGAGGGCAGCCAGTTCCCCCGGCTCCATTCCCTTCCCGGTATCTGTAATCCGGAAGCATACATCCCCATGCACATCCACATTGCCGCTAACACGGAGCTGCCCCCCGGCATCCATCCTCTCCAGCCCATGGTACACGGAATTTTCCACAATGGGCTGCAGAATCATCTTGGGGGTTCTCAGCTCCAGCAGGGCCTCATCCACGTGAATTTCCATATCAAATTTATTTTCGTACCGGATGGAGATAATATTCATATATGCTTGGATGCAGTCCAGCTCCTCCCTGATCCGCACTAGCTCATCCTTTCGGATGCTGTACCGGAAAATCTTGGACATGCAGGAGGTAATCTGCGCGATTTCCCGGCTTCCGTATTCCAGCCCGATGCTGCTGATGCAATTTAGAGTGTTATAAAGGAAGTGAGGGTTAATCTGGCTTTGCAGAGCAGAATATTCCGCCTGCTTCTGGCTCAGCTCGGATTCATATAACCGGGCCTGGGTGCTGACCATATCCCTCGCCATATCCTCCATTTCATCCATTACCCGGTTGATGTCACAGGCCAATAAGCCTACCTCATTGGTAGACCGCACCTTAATGCGGAAGCCCATATCCCGCCTGCCCACCTTCTTCATATCCATAACAAGTCCCATCACCGGGCGCATCAGATTGCTCATAAAAAAACTGCCCATCAAAATCAGGCTGAGTATAGCCCCGATGCCCACAATGATACTGGCCTTCCGCATGGGGTTCATGTCCGCAGTCAGCTCGTGCACCGGAATCATACTCACAATCCGCCAGCCCTCCGCCTGCTCCAGCCCTTTGACCTGAACCAGAATTTCCTCCCCGTCAATGGTGGTTTTTACGCCGCTCAGCAGATTGTCCTTGTCCATCGCCAGCACATCCTGGAATAGCGTCCCCCGGGCATTGGAATTGGTGGAAGCGATCACCTCATCCCGGTTGTTCAGAATGTACAGAGTGGAGTTGGGTGTAAGCTCCGTGTTCTCCACCAGACCCTGCATTTTCTCCATATTAACCATAACTGTGCAGTAGCCGGTAACCTGCGAGAAATAAATCCCCCCAATGGCCTCCACTATCGGCGCTATATAAAAGAACTGTTCCGATTCTGTTCTGTCATCTTTAAGAATCGTCGTAAACATCCCCTTATCCCGCAGCAAAGGGTCCTCCTTATACGTGCGGATAAAGGTCTCGTAGGAATTGAGAAAAAAAATATCGCCGCTGGAGGACGCCAGACTGTATAGCCGCCTGCCCCGGATATCGTTAATCACAATTCCGTTCACATACGAATTAAAGGATCTCATATACTCCATGAGATCCAATGCATATGGCCCGCTGTCAAAAGCCCGTTTGTAATCATCATCCACGACGGAGAATTCCTGGATCAGCTTGCTGTTGACCGCTATACTGGTACTGACCCGGATATCATTAAACACGGAGTCAATCTTGCTGCGTGTTTGGTCAATCATTTGATTGCCGTAATTGGCGGCCCGCTTCTGGGTTAAGGTAGAGAAGCTATTAAAGAAATACAGCTCCATAACGGTAAATATCACGATAGAGAAACAAAAGATAAGCCATATCTGATGCTTCAATTTCAGCTTACTGATCTTCATGGCCCGCCGCTCCGTTCCTAGGGCGTATTAACAAATCCGCTTTTTCTGAATTTGGTGGGAGTCATCCCGCAATGCTTCTTGAATACCTTATTGAAATAATAATAATCTACATACCCGGCCTCAATGGCAATTTCCTCAATAGACAGATCCGTCAGCTTCAACAGCTCCCGGGCTTTGCGGATTCTAAGCTCCGACACGTATTCGGAGAAGGTTTTGCCTAGATTTTTCTTGAACAATTGGCAACAATAGACCTGATTAATATAGAATTGGGCGGATAAGTCCTTCAGATACAGCTTCTCTTCAAAGTGGCCGTCGATATAAGCGATCATCCGGTTGAAGCAGGACAGAATGTCCCCCTCCTGCAAGGAACGGCTGTTGCCTTGCCGGATGGAGGCAAGAACATCATGCAAAAAGCTGCACAGGGATTCAAAGTGCTCGAACCGTTCTTTAATCTCGGAGAAGTTGAGAAACTCCAGCTCCATATCCTTCCATTCCTCGGAGTAGGCGTTCATCAGGATCCCCACTGCCTGATTCCACAAGTAAACAACCTCGCCCATACCCAGACGATGCTTCCTGAAGTAATCCTGCAGTCCGTTTATGTACATCTCCAAACCTTCAAAGTGGTTCCCTTGAATAATTCGGTTCATCTCATCCATACACGGCTTCACCAGATGCAGCTTCGGTTCATACAACACAATACCCGCTGCTTCCTCCAAAAACACCCGGGAGGCGGACAGGTCCGCTTCCTTAATCAGCTTGCCCATATGCTTCAGTTCGCTGGAGATGCTGCTGATGCCAACCGCTTGGATGTCCGTTTCCTGCAGCACCGTTTCATCCCAAGGTTCTTCGAGACAAGCCATATCCGCCGACATCCGAACCAGCAGCATTTTTCGGGTTCCGGCTTCAACCTCCAGCGCAGCTATCTGCGAATCCCCTGCAGGCAGCAGCTTTCTGAGGTCCTTCTTCTCCCCCTCGAAATAGATGGCCAATACCTGGTAATGGTATTCGGCCGCGCCGTCCGCTAAGGGCAGGAAGCGTCTCATTTCATTCTCATCCCCGGAGGTCAGCGCATCCAGAAGCAGGTTATTGCGCGCTGCCCTTCTCCGGGAGAAGTGTGTGGCCAGCTTTGCAATAAACGGATCCGTCATGTCCACATCCAACGGCTTCAGGAAATAGTCCAGCGCACCGTAGCGCAGCGCCTCCTGGGCATATTCAAATTCCGCATACCCGCTTACGATGACAAACTCGGTACCCAGGCCTTGCGCCTTTGCCCTCTTCATCAGATCCAGACCGGAGATGTCCGGCATCCGGATATCCGTAAACACCAGGTCCGGTTCGTTCATTTTAATGGCATCCCACGCTTTGTAAGCGCTTGTAAATTGTCCGGCAACTTCAAAGCCATATTTCTCCCAATCAAAGGCATTGCGGATTCCCTTTATCGCCCACGACTCATCATCCACAATCATGACCTTGTACATGGGTATCCCCCTTACCATATGGATTCCTCCGAATAATAGCAAACCTGTTTCGGAATAGCAAACAAAATAACCCCCGGATGAACAGGCAAATACGGATAAACCACGTTAATGAAAATCGATGGCTTATCCGTATGAAAGTCTTATTTGCCCTTGGCTTTAATTTCTCTGTAGTTCTTTACATTCTCATCCTGAACCGCTTTACCGCCGGCATCCATATATTCCTTCACCAGCTTGTCATACAAGGCATCGAACTCCGCCGGTTTGGCCACGATCAGCCTGTCAATCATTTGCTTGTTCATGTCACCCAGCGTTTTGCCGAATTTGATATTCGCTTCGTTGGGAACGCCATAATAGAAGCCGGTATAACCGTCAGTGGTATTAATCTTGTAGGAATCAACAGCGAATTTCTCGTAGCTTGCATCTCCGGCTGCTAATGTCGCTGCATACGTTCTGACGTTCTTTTCGGTATCACCCAGCTCCGCACCGTTTACAACCAGCGTATAATCCAAATTCAGGTTGCTCATTTGCATATTTTCGCCGGTTTGTGTAATCCCTTGTGGAATACCGTTGACCATTTTGTGATTAACGCCTTCTTGGCCGAACTGCAGGAAGAACAGCACCTCCGGATTCGCCATCCAATTCAGATACTTCATGGCCAGCTCCGCATTTTTGCTGTTTTTGGGGATGAAGGAGAACAGCCCGTTTTCATTGTACATTTCCTTCAGGTATTTCCCCTCTTGGTTCTTGAAGGTATCGATGGGAACAAAGTTGGCCTGCGGGGCATTTTGCTTCAGCGGGTCACGGATTTTTTGGGTCAGCGGATAATCCCAGTTGGCCGCATAGAAGCCGACCTTGCCGTTGGTTACATCGGCGTCCGCTTGTTTGGCTGTTTTGTCCAGAGCAAAGTCAGGGCTGATGAGCTTTTCGTTGTACAGCTTGTTCAACCACTTGAACGCATCCTTGTGCCCGGGCTTCAGCCAGTTGGTGGTGGTAACGAATTCCTCATCCGACATGGGACCCCAGAAGGATTGAACCAGGTTGCCGAAGGTATAGTTCATACCGGCAGCCGCTGTTGCCCACGGAATGACACCGGTTACATTACCGGGGTTCTTATCACGGAAAGCGATCAGTGTGGCATACAATTCATCCTTGTTCGTGGGAACCGGCATCCCCAGCTTATCCAGCCAATCCTTGCGGATAAACATCCCGTTCCAGGCAATCAGCGTACGTTTGGCCGGAATGGAGACCTGTTTGCCTTCATATTTCCCGTAGGAGAGCACCTTTTCACCCAGGTAGGATTTCAGTTGTTTGCCATGCTTCTCCATCAATTCATCCAATGCATACAGTCCGTTGCTTTTTGCGAACCGGGTGACTGTGGTACCGTCGTAGGTAAAGGAAACATCAGGCGCCTCGTTGGCGGCCATCAGCACGTTCAGCTTATCCACTTCCTGGGAACGGGGGACAGAGACAAATTTTACAATAGCGTTATTGGGTTTGCCGAATTTTTCATTCACATACTTGGTCCAGGTGTTATTGTTCAAGTCCGGCTGGCCCTGAACTCCTCTGTCGAATACATCCACCGTCAAGGTTACAGGAGGACCGGAGGGTGCGGCGGAAGCTGCGGTTGATGCTGCCGGGGAAGCTGTGTCCCCACTTTTCTTATCATCACTGCCGCAGCCTGCTGCAGCACCGGCCAGAAGCGCCGTACTAAACAGAATTGCTGTTGTTTTCTTTAGGCCCTTATACACGTTCAACCACCCTTTCATATTCCACATATTGAAATCATCCATGCTGGTCATCCCTTGGCTCTTGCCTTACATATCCGCCATCCTCCGGAACCGGGAACCACCCCCTTGTTTCGAATCAGCCTCTCTTCTCCCATCAGCCCTTAATCGCCCCGGTCATCACACCGTCTACGAAATACTTCTGCAGCTTGGGATAGATGAGCAGGATCGGGATAGTGGTAAACATTACGCTAGCCGCCTTCAGAGACTCCGGAACAATAAAGGTGCCCATGGTTCCTTCGCCGCCTTGTTGGCTATCCAGCTGCTGATTGGCGGAAATGATCTGGTACAGCTTCATCTGCATGGGATACAGGTTCTTCTTCGTGATGTAGAACAAGGCATCCTGGAAGCCGTTCCATCTGTCCACCGCGTAGAAGAGACTTAAGGTGGCGATGGAAGGCAGCGAAAGCGGCAGCACGATCTTAATAAGAATGCCCAAATCCGAACACCCGTCAATGGCGGCCGACTCCTCCAGGCTTTCCGGAAGATTGGTAAAGAAGGTTTTCAGAATGATCATATTGAACACACTCATGGCGCCCGGCAACACCAAGCTCCACACCGTATTCATCATCCCCAGGTTTTTGACCAGGATGTATGAGGGAATCAGACCGCCGCTGAAATACATGGTGAACACCAACGCTGTCAAAATAAAGTTTCTTCCCATCAACCGCTTCTTCGTTAGCGGATAGGCGGCGCAGATGGTCAGGAACATACACACCACGGTGTAAAAAACGGTAAGTACAATACTGTAGCCCAGGGTATACAGCATATCCACATCCGTCAGAATGGTTTTGTAGGTTTCCGGTGTGAAGCCTACCGGCCACAGTCCCACCTTCTGGGCAATAATCGCCTCATTGGAGCTAAAGGAAAGCGCAATCATGTACAGGAACGGAACAATACATGTGATGGACAAGGCCACAATAAAGGCGATAATCGCAATATCCGCCACACTCATTTTCTTCTTTTTCCCCAGCGTGTTTGCCATACTCACCATATCCCATCCTCACCTAATTTTTCCGCAATAAAGTTGGCAGACACCAGCAGGATCAGACCAACCACGGATTGGAACAAACCTACCGCCGTCGCCTGGGAGAAATCCCCCGAGCTGATACCGATTCTGTATACGAAGGTACTGATGACATCGGAGTATTCACTGACCAGGGAGTTCCCCATGACAAAGGGCCGGTCGAAGCCGATGGACACCATTCTGCCGATTTGGAGAATCAGCAAAATATTGATGGTTGGTTTGATGCCGGGCAGTGTAATATGCCACATTTTGCGGATCCGGGAGCAGCCGTCAATATCGGAGGCCTCGTATAATTCCTTATTAATGCCGGTAATGGCCGCCAGATAGATGATGGTGCCCCAGCCGATATTCTGCCATACGCCTACGGAAATGTAGGTGATTAACCATGGAACCTTCTGCGACAGGAATTCAATCTTCTCAAAACCCATACCCGCCAGGAAGTTGTTGACCATACCGCTGTTGGAGAACATCAGGTAGACCATACCGCCAATAATGACCCAGGACAAAAAGTGGGGCAGATACAGCACGGTTTGGGTCATTTTCTTGAACTTTTCCTGTCTGACTTCATTCAGCAGCACCGCCAGCAGAATGGGTGCCGGAAATCCCGCAACCAAGTCCATTACGTTCAGCACCAGCGTATTCTTCAAGGCCCGATAGAAGCTGTCCTGAGAGAAAATAAACTTGAACACATCCAGCCCAACCCATTCGCTCCCCTTAATCCCTTCGAAAATGTTGTAATCCTGGAAGGCCATAACCAGGCCATAAATCGGAGCATACTTGAAGACCAGGATATACGCGATGGGCAGCAATAAAAGAAAATATAACAACGCATCTCTTCTGATATTGTGCAAAAATTTATTTTTCTTTTTTACTGCGGCGTATTCCGGGGAGCTGTCTAAAACCGCTTTCATTTGCCTCATCCCTCCGATTGTCATAAGGAGCTCTCATGTGTTTTATTATAGACGCCGGAGGAAACAAGAAAAATGTACTCCCTTAAATCAATTTTGTACTAATTTAAAAAGGTCAGCCTACAGAAATCGTTTCCTGAATTCCTTGGGGGAGCATTGATTGTATTTATGAAACATCTTATAAAAGTTCGTCATATTTGGTATCCCCACCAAGGAGGCGGTTTCCAAAACGGAAATATCCCGGGTTAATAAAAGCAGCTCCGCCTTGGCGATTTTTTTGGAATTGACGTATTCGATAAACGTTTTACCCATGACCTTCTTGAAATATTTGCCGAAATAAAAGTAATCCAAATTCATGATTTTAGCCGCTTCCTTCATGTCCACCTTATCGTTTATATGCTTGTCGATGTAGTCTAATACAGGCACCAGCTTGGCCAGCTCCCTGTCCGGATTAACGTCCAAGAGAGAGCTGTCGTCATTGCGCAGGAGGGCCAGAATAATCCGGTAGATCAGACTGTGAATGGCGATTTCATGCCCTTTTTGCTTGGTGGTATACTCTGCGGCAATTTCACGGATTGAAGCGAATACCTGACCCTTAACATCGGGATGCCTCTCAAAAATGGAGTTGAGCTTGCTGTACAACCGCCCCGCCTCCGTAAAATGCTTCATGTACGGGATCATGTCCTGCCCGAGAAACTTGAATATATCGAACTGCAGCACAATATACTCCATCACCCCCGCCTCCTTAAAGGAATGATGGAGCTCGAAGGAGCCGATAATCGCCACATCCCCTGCGGACAGCCGGAACACCTTGTCCTTGGTGTACATGCTGAACTCCCCTTGGACAACGGCGATCAGCTCCAGCTCGTTATGGTAATGCCACTTGCCCACAACCCGCTCATTCCGGAATTGATGCAAAACCCGGACAGGCTGCAGGGGATTCTCATATATAATCCGTTCGCTCATGTGATTGGCCATGCGATTCTCCCGCCATTTCATCGGTTGAGTATGATTTACGCTTCTATTATAACAACGAACCGGCGCAAAAAAACCACAGCCTGCAAATTGCCTTTGCAAGACTGCGGCTTCTTTATGAGAGCTGCCATTATTTCTTTTGTGCCTGCTGGGTAGGACCATAATTGGCAGCTCCGGTGAACTGGACATCCTCCGCGGATGGAACGTACTTCGGGATACGCAGATCCCGCTGGTACAGCCGGAGATGCTCTCCGCGCGGAAGAATATCGATAACGTCGCAGCCTCTCCAGGATACCGAATATTCCTCGCCCCGCACCGTTTCCTTCACCACCGCCGTCTCCAGAGGATGCTCCAGCTCCACTACATCCCCCGGGCTTACGCTGTGGAATACCGCCAGATTGCCTTCTCTTGCAAAAGTACAGGCTTTCCCGTTGATTCTCCCGTGCAGCTCCTGGCCCATCCAGTCATACACCCGGAT
>JAEWAA010000528.1 GCA_023391955.1 Bacillota bacterium
CATCAATGCCATCCATATTGGCAGTACCGGAATGATCCTGACGAGGGCTTTGATTGTGGGGGCCGCATTTTTGCTGGCGGCGGGTGCAAGCTCCATGCTTCTTATGAAAAAACGCGATATCCGGTAAGAAAGGGGCAGGTGACTCTTATGGTGATATGGACTGTACTGGCGAGTTTGACGGCTTTAGGCGCGGTCATTATCCTTATTGCCTACCGTAGGATGATCAAGAAAATAGGCCGTCAATTATCGTTTTTGCAGACGCATAAAACCAATATGAAGCTCACCTATGACCTGCCCTTTGCGGAGCTGAACGAGCTCTCGGACCGGATTAACGGAATATTGGATCTGATGCGGGAAACCGAGCGTCGCGCGCGTTCCGGCGAAGACAATATTAAGGAAATCATCACCAGTCTTTCCCATGACATCCGGACTCCGCTTACCTCCATGGACGGATATTTCCAGCTGCTTGCGGAAAGCGGAACGGACAAGGAACGGCTGCATTACATTGCCATTATTCAAGGCCGGATTAAGAGTCTGAAGGATTTATTGGAGGAGCTGTTTACCTTCACCAAGCTTCAGAATGAAAGCTATACCTTGGATTTGAATGAGATGGATATGACCAAAGCCGTCTATAATGCCGTCTTCCAGTTTTATGAGGATTTCAAAAGCAGAGGGATTGAGCCGGTGGTGGAGCTAAGCGAAAGCCGGCTAATGGTGCAGGGGAATGCGGAGGCCCTCCACCGCATATTCCAGAATATCCTTAAAAATGCGTTGGTGCACGGGAGCGGCGGGATCCGCATTCTTCTGCGGACGGAAGGAGATGCGGTGCTGTTCAGTTGCTCCAATACCGTGGAGAACCCTGCGGAAATGGATATGACCAAGGTATTCACCCGGTTTTATAAAGCGGATTCGGCCCGCACCCATTCTTCCACAGGTCTTGGACTATCCATTGCCAAAGGGCTGGTGGAGCGGATGGATGGGGACATTTCAGCGGAGCTGGAACAGGGTGTATTTTCCGTTCAGGTGAGTATGCCTCGTGATAACAGCCGCCCTAACAAAAATTTAAACAGTGAAAAGCAAAAATAAGCTCCCAAGCTCCTCCGGAAAAGCCGGCTGAAGCTGGGAGCTTGTTAATGCGGAGCTACCCTAAAACCTCCTGAATCCTCACATCCAGCATCTTGCTCAGGTCCATAAACTCGTCATTTTCCAGCACGATGAGGGGCTGTGTGGGATAATTCACATTGGTCAGCAGGATCTTGCCGCGGCGGCCGTCGGAGAGGATCACGTCGCAGCCGGTTTGCCGGGACAGGATAAGATCCAGGAAGGTGACGCCGATGACCGAATCCAGCTTGTTGCGGAGAATCTGCTGGTGGATCTCTTCCACCGCATCAAAAAAGGTGAACGCCGGCCGGTGGGGGCGGTCGGAGGTCAAGGCCATGTACACGTCGGCCAAGGCGATAATTTTACTGAAGCGGCTGATCTGATCTCCCGAGAGGGCGTTGGGGTAACCGCTGCCGTCCTCCCGTTCGTGATGCTCCAGGGCAACGTCCGCAATCCGCGGGTCCACACCGGACTTGGTTAACAGCTCATGGCCCAGCACGGTGTGCTGCTTCATAATGGCATAGTCATGGGTGTCGAATCTGGCGGCTTTATTAATGAGAGAAGAGGGCAGCTGGACGGAGCCGATATCGTACAGAATGGCCGCGGTGGACAGAAGGGCCAGTTCCTCCTCTTCCATCTGGAGCCGTTTGCCCAGGGCGGTTGCCATAACGGCTACACCGAGAATCTGCTTGTACCGGTAATCTCCCTGGTCCTTCAGCTCGGAGAATACCTGAAACATATTGTACCGCATAGCGGTTTCCCGGATATACGGCAATACCTTTTCTTCCACCTGCTCCAGGGGAACGATGCTGTTCTGATGCACGAAGAAGTCGATGTGGTTCAGATGTTCCCCAGCCAGCCTCGCTTTTTCCCGTGTGTCAACTGCATTCCCGCCGCGAATCTCCTTCTCCGGTGTTAACTCCGGTTCAGACTCCGTCTCTGTCTCCTTCTCCGGCTCCGGTTCTTGTACCTCCACTGCCTCCACGTCCGCAGCTTTAATTTTGAAATTGGCCAGCTTCTCGATATGGCTTGGCAGGAGAATAGTCCCTTCGCCGATCAGCATTGTTCCTTTGGCACCGTAAATACTCGCTGTCAGTTGTTTCCCGATTAACTCTTCATACTCTTTGGCCGGCATGAAAGCATACCTCCCGAGGTCTTATGATTTTTGGCATATAAATCCGGGATTTCGGATACGTTTGCGCATAAAAGCATGAAAAATTTTCGGTAAAACCGGCGGCTTTCATTAGGTGAAAAGCAAAAATGAATCGGGAGTAGCATATGCCTCCTGCCCCGACTAGGGTTTTTCCATGCGATTGGCACTAGAAGCCTGTACGGCCTGGGTATTTCTCCCCTAGGGAAAAAGCCCCCGCTGTTTTAGGGCGGGGACAGGGCTTATCTATTGAATTGCCAGTAAATGCTGCAAAATATCCGACCTGTACTTCATCAGACCGGGATCGGTGAGGGAGCGTTGGCCCTGAGGAATGCCGATAGACATCCGGTTGGCGATGGTGGCTTGGCGTTTGGACAAAAGCAGGATTTCATCCCCCAAAAGCAGCGCTTCGTCAATATCATGGGTCACCAGCACAATGGCGCACCGGCTCCGTTTCCACAAGGCAATCAGCTTGTCCACCAGCTCGAAGCGCAGATGATAGTCCAGGGAATGGAAGGGTTCGTCCATTAATAGCAGGTTGCCGCCATAATAGAAGGCCCGGGCAATGGAGCAGCGCTGGCGCATCCCTCCGGACAGCTGGTGGGGATAGTGGTCATAGTAGGGGGCCAGGCCAACCTCCTCCAGAAGAGCGAGAACATCCGGTTTGCTGGTTTCCTGTTTGACGAAGGCGATATTCTCACCCACAGTGGACCATGGCAAAAGGCGATCCTCCTGGAAGACGTAGGAAATCTTCACATCACCATGGACAGCCAGCTCACCGGAATCCATGGGCTCCGTCCGGGACAGAATGTTCAGCAGGGTGGACTTGCCCGAGCCCGACGGGCCAAGGATACAGATGATTTTGCCCTCCTCCACCGTGAGGTTAATCCTGTCCAGAACAGTGGCCCCCGAATAGGATTTCGTAACATCCGTGAGTGTAAGAAGCATAGCAACCTTCCTTATGAATGAAGTTGGGAGGGCGAGCCTGATTTGCTGCGGAAGAGAAATGCCAGCAGCAGCTTGATCACATTCCAGAACAGCGCCATAAACAAGGCAAGAGCAAATACCTTCTGGGTGTCCAGATTGGTCCTGGCATCGGACAGCAGCCCGCCGATTCCGTCCACGGAGGTTAACAGCTCCGCCATCACCGCCAGCTTCCAGCCCAAACCCGCCGAGCTGATCATGCCCGACTTCAGGTAATTGCGCAAGGATGGCAGGATAATGCGCTGCACAACCTTCCGCCGGGGAATATTGAACACCTTGGCCATACGGACCAGCTTGCCGTCAATATCCATAAAGCCCTCATACAGATTGGTGTAGAGCACCGGTGTGGTGGACAGCACAATAATGAAGATGGAGGGCAGGTCCGTAAGCCCGAACCAGATAATGGCGATGCCCAGCCAGGCAATGGGGGGAATGGACTGCATCATATCCATTACCGGCTCCACATAGGGCTTCCAGCGGGGACGCAGGCCGATAGCAAGGCCCATGCCGCCTCCCAGAATCAGGACACAAGCCATACTGACGGCAAGCTTCAGCAGCGTCCGGTAAAGGGCATGATAAAAGGCGGCATCCCCCAGATAGGCGGCAGCGGCTTCCAAAGTGTCCAGTGGGCCGGGCAGGATGAAGGGCTCCATCCGGGAGGCGGCCAGCTGCCAAAGGACCAGCAGCAGGAAGAGGGTGATTCCTTTTTTGCTAAGGGCGGTAATAGAACTGCTCATCCGGAAGCTTGCCCCCAATGCTGTCCTTACTGTACGCAAACAGTGTTTCGTAATAGGTGGTCAGCACCTCCCGGCTGTCCCAAGCGGCCGCGAATTCCAGGGCCATATGGGGAATGGCTTTTTCCACCACCTGGGCATCGAGCTTGAAGTATTTGTTAGCCAGCTGGCCGGCTTCCTTGGGGTTGGCAAGCGTCCATTCCAGGGCCTTCTTGTATTCCTGCTGGAAGCGGGCGGCAAGCTCGGGATTCTTGGCAACAACCGAACGTTTGGTAGCCAAACCGGCATTGGGCAGATCGGTTTTGAGCCCGGTGACGGCCTGCCATTCCTTCTTGTAATCCACAATGGAGCGGATCTGGCTGTTGTTCATCTGGATGGCCGTAATCTGCGGCTGGATGCTGACAATAGTAGATGCCTTGCCGGACAGCAGAAGCTGCGCCCCCTCGGCCAATTGGGTGTACTGCAGGGTGATATCCTGGCCGGGCACCAGGCCGTTATGCTTCAGGAACGTCTGGGTGATATAGTCCACCGGAGAGGATTTCATCGGAACATACAAGGTGGTTCCCTTCAAGTCCTTCCATTCCTTTACGGCCGGGTCTGTAGTGACCATGCTCATGACCGACCAGGTGTTCACATTCATCAGGGCCAGCTCCATACCCTTGTTGTACATCACCACAGCATTGTTCAGAGGCAGCGCCAAAAAACTGACGTTGGGATCACTGGCCAAAGCGCCGAGATTGTCCACACTTTCCCAGGTTTTGAAATCGATCTGGACTGCGTCACCCATGGCCTTGGACTCGATCATCCGCAGGATGGGTAAGGAGGGGGGAGACGGCGGCCCGCCTACGGTTAAGGTAGAGGGCGTTTGCGAAGCGGCGGCCGAAGGTGCAGGAGCCGAGCTTTGCGGCGCGGCGCTTTGCTGGCCTCCGCATGCCGCCAGCACCCCGGACAAACCAAGCAGCAGGCTGATAGACAGGATAACCGGTGATTTCCGTTTGCGTATCATCGTATAGTTCCTTTCATGATCATGTGATGGGGGACCTGCACTGGACCAATCTAAGCTAGATGCTTTTCCGGCTGCAGACGGCAATATATTTCAGGCCGTTGGAAGCATTAAAGAAGGCATACATACGCTTGAACTGCTGCCGGTTTTCGGCCTTCAGCCCGTTTTTGAAAATCCGGAAGGCTCCCCAAAAACCCTCGTCCCGGATCAGTCCAAGAGGCTTCATAAGGGACATGGTGCCGGAAGCATGGGTAACCTTCTGGAAGCCGGCACCGTAGAACAGCTGCTCCCACTGCATCAACGGCAGAGGCTCCACCCGGACATGGATGGTATGATGCAGCTCGGACAGGGAATCCGCCGCCTGATCCTTGGTCAGGGTAATATCATGGGTCAGCAGCAGTCCGCCCGGCTTCAGCACCCGGTAATACTCAGCCACCGCCTTTTGTTTGGCCGGGCCGTTCAGCATGGTGAGCATGGCTTCGTTGATAATCACATCGAAGCTTTCATCCTCAAAGGGCAGACTCATGGCATTGCCCTGCTGCACTTGGATGTATGCCTCCAGATTAGCTTCGCGGATATTCCTGCGGGCCTTCTCCAACGCCCGGGTATCCATATCGATGCCGGTAATGCGGCATTGGTACTGGCGCGCCAGCTGGATGGAGGTGGTGCACATATTGCAGGCCACCTCCAGCACACGGCTATCCTTGTTCAGCTGAGCCTGCTGGATGAGCCAATTGGTGGCGGCAACTCCGCCGGGACGGAGTCTTTTTTTGCCCAGCTTGGCAAGAAAGTTATGACCGACTTCCTTCTTCATAGGGGCTGCCTCCTTATTCATTGGGCTTCACCACCACCAGCAGCATCTGGAAAGCCTCTACTGCGTATAGGGCATGGGGCACATTGGCGGGCATGATAATGGTTTCACCGGAGCGGACGGTATATTTGTCTGTCCCGATGGTGATTTCCGTTTCCCCCGAAAGCACATTGACCATGGCATCCCCCGGCGAGGAGTGTCCGCCGATGGAGGAGCCTTTGTCCAGAGACAGAAGGGTCATGGCCAGGTTGGGGCGCTGCACCAGCGTCAGGCTGGAAACCTGCTGGTTCTCGATCGAAATTTGTTGCGTCAAATTCATTACGGTGGATACGGGAAGCTTTTTAATAAACTCACCTTGATTCATAGTCATTGAACATTCCTCCTGGGTATCGTCGTAGTCCGTTAATATCTGATTTTTAGAAAGATGCAGCCGCTCTCAGCCGCATATTCATGCCAGGTGCCCGCCCCCACAAAAATGGATTGCCCGGCTGTCAAACGGCATTGTTCTCCGGTTACCACCATACAAAGTTCACCCTCCAACACATGGATGAATTGGCCTTGCGGGATAGTTTCGGGACTGATGGTTTCCCCGCCATCCAGGGCGAACAGCTCCCATTCCTGCTCTGCGGATAAGGCGGAAGGAGGGAGAGGAGGCATGAGCTTCCTGCTTGTTATCCGGCCGGGATGGATGCGGATCAGAGCCTTCAGGTCCAACACAGTGCCTGCTGCAAGTTCGTTCATAAGCTCCTCCTATTCCATATTGATTGATTTCCCTTGTCTGGTATAATAGAAAACAATAATGAGAATCGTTCTCATTTAGGTGAATTGTAGCAGAGTGCGGGTGATAACTCTGTTGCCATGGCAACAGGAGGCGGATAAAAGTTGCAAAAGAATTTCAAAACCATAAGCGGCACAACGTTGTTCAAGGGGTTTGCGGAATCCGAGGTGCAGGCGGCTTTGAATTGTCTGGGCGGCACGATCCGGAGCTTTGTGAAGAAGGAAATTATCTTCCGGGCGGATGAGGTTCTGGATGAAGCGGGGATTATCTTGCAGGGTCAGGTACTGCTGTGCAGGGAGAATATCTCCGGGATGAGGTCGATTTTTTCGGAGCTGGGGCAGGGGGGAATTATGGGGGAAACGGCTCTTGGCCTGGCCCGGGAGCACAGCGGTTATGAAGCCGTAGCCGGCTCGGATTGCAGCATCCTGTTTATCAAAATGAACAAGATTCTGCGTCCCGGCCGTCCGACCTGCCATCTGCGGGGCCGGGTGATTGAGAACATGATGGCTCTGCTGCTGGAGAACAACCGCACGATTTATCAGAAGCTGGATTTGGTCTCCCACAAGTCTCTGCGGGACCGGATTCTTCATTATCTGAGCCTGCAGGCCAAGAAGAATAATAACGTCTCCTTCGAAATTCCCTTCTCCCGCAGCGATCTGGCGGATTATCTGACGGTTGACCGCAGTGCCCTGTCCCGGGAGCTGCAGCGGATGGCCAAGGAGGGGCTGATCCGGTTTTCCAAAAGCAGCTTTGAGCTCCTGGACCCGGAGGAGCAGCTGAAATTCAGCGATTTCTAGCAGAATGGGTGTGGCCATCCCGAATAAGTGATTGGCTAATGAATCTGTAACACGCTATTTTGCGGAAATGGGCACAGTAAAAAATCTAACGAATCTATGACACGCTATTGCCCTGTTGGAACGCATTTCGGCGCTCATTCGGACAAAATAGCGTGGCTACGATTCGTTAGATTTTAATAAAGCCTATATGCAGCCAAATAGCGATATACAGATTCGTTAGCGCTTGTGGTGCGGGAGGTTTGCGGCCTTCCGTTGAGCCCTAATGGGCAGAGTGGGCCACAGCTTCCCCATCCGCCACCATGGTCCGGTTCCGACCGCAGCTTTTGGCCCGGTAGAGGGCTGCATCGGCTTTATCCAGCAACGTTTCCCGGTCCGGGGCATTCAGCGGATAGTTGGCAATCCCGGCGGACACCGTTACCTTGCCGGGAATAGGGGGGCTGCTCTCCTCCAGAGTGCGTCGGACTCTTTCGGCTATGGCATAGGCATCTCCCAGCTCCGTGCTGGCTAACAGGATGACGAATTCCTCGCCGCCGTAGCGGTGGCAGACATCCCCCGGACGCAGGGAGGACGAAATAACATGGGCCACATGCTTCAGCACTTCATCTCCAGTGCCGTGGCCGTAGGTGTCATTAACCAGCTTGAACTTGTCCACATCCAGGATGATCAGGGAAAAGGGCAGATAGGCTTCCATCCATTGGTTCATGGTATATTCCAGTGATCTGCGGTTCAACAATCCGGTTAATGCATCCGTTGCCGCCTCTTGGGTCAGCTGCTCCGTTTGTTTCCGGATATTGCCCGCGGCCAGAAAAACCGCCTTCGCCAGCAGATCGGCCTCGCGGCTCAGATGGCGTTTGGCCTCCGGAAGCTTCACCGGCTCCCGGCCCATTTGGCTGACGAGATCCGCCAGCTGGGTGAAGGGCTGCGCCAGCCGCCGGGCAA
Organism: Bacillota bacterium; assembly: GCA_023391955.1. GTDB lineage: Bacteria > Bacillota > Bacilli > Paenibacillales > NBRC-103111 > Paenibacillus_AR. The sequence continues at coordinate 8,298 of JAEWAA010000528.1, forward strand.
TGAGCACAACTCCGGCCAGCAGGATCAGGAAGGGGATCAGCGAATAGGTGATCAAGGTCCGGAAATGCCCGTACAGCTGATGCCGGATCACCTCCACAGGTGAAACCATAACCACGCCCCATCCATTGGCCGGAATTGCCGAATACCCCGCCAGCATATCAACGCCATATAGATTGGTTGCTTGCAGCATGCCGCTTTCTTCCTGTTTGAGCCGCTGCACCACCTTGTTGGCGCTGAGATCCACACCAATCCTCGCTTTGTCCGGATGATACAGCACATGCCCCGAGGCATCCACAATATAATAGTAGGAGCCGTAATCATCCGCCTTGTTATTCCCGAATACCTCCGAAATGACATTCTTCTCCTGGAGATACATGGAACCGCTCAGCATGCCCAGATAGGAGCCGTCCCTGCCCCAGATAGGCTGGTTCACCAGCACGATCAGCCGTTTGCTGTTGGGGGTGGTATAAGGCGCCGAAATGCTGGGCTTCTGCAAAGAGAGCGCTTCCTGCACCGATGCGGAATTTGCCCGCTCCCCGACCTTGGTGACTCCGGCCGGGTAGGCGTTCAGGATGATCCCGTTGGCCCCCACTACGATCAGGGAATTGAAGAAATTGCTGCTGTTGTACATATGTCCCAAATCATCATCTATTACTTCAGGCTTCATATTGTTCAGATCGGCAAAAGCGGCGGCATTATACCGCAGACTGCTGGAAATGGACTGGAACAGGGAGTCCATGGTTTTGGACATCCGTTCGGCACTGGAGAGATTCAGCCTGAGGGTGGTTTCAATCAGGGATTTCTTTTTGGAATCATACGTGCCCATCAGCAGAATTGTTGAGGTTAATAGAACCACCGATATAACCAAACCGGACAGCAGGGAGGTTAGACTGGGTTTTTTTATAAAATGCCGACCGGTTTTTTTCCATCTAAACAAAACGTTTGCCCTCCCGGATAAACAAATTGATCTCCTATATCATACTACAAATTTCGAGCAGGTTCGAGCATCTTTAGGCCGGAAGTATCAAGAAATAGAGATAACGGATCCTTCTATGGAAATGGAGATGAAGTAGCCAGATATCCTGCAAGTTATATGGGGAGCTGTCTGGTCAAAAAACGTCTCGGTCACAAAGTAGACACAATATTAAGAAGTGGAAATGATGTCATAAAACATAACATTATGTCGGTATAAATAGAATGGTGCGAGAAAAAAATCAGGTTTTGAGACAGATAAAATAAATAAAGATCGAAATTAATCACCTATTATATGTAATTAAATAACTTTATATGTCTATAAAAGATTTTTTTACTGACAAAAATAATTGACTGTTGTAATATTGTGTAAATATATCTAACATCCATATTATAACAGTTCCTTGATTGCTTGAGGAATAGGTGAAGGTGATTCTGAGTGTCCGAAGCGGCATTGGAAGTGAAGGCTTTAAGGACGGTATTAAAGGATAAGAACCGGGAGCTGGCCGTTGTGGACGGAATCGATTTTCACATCGGCAAGAATGAAGTTGTTGCTCTTGTCGGAGAATCCGGCTGCGGCAAAAGCATGACCTCCTTATCCATCATGGGACTTCTCCCACGGATCGGCGGGGTGGATCACGGAGAGATCCGTTTCCAGGGAAGGAATCTCCTGGAGCTTAACCGCAAGGAGATGGCCAAGATAAGAGGGCATCATCTGGCGATGATTTTCCAAGAGCCTATGACCTCTCTTAACCCCGTTTTGACCATTGGCAAGCAGCTCACCGAAGGAATCCGTCTTCATTTGAGGACGGACCGCAAGGAAGCGGAGGACAGGGCGGATCTGTGGCTGAAGAGAGTCGGCTTTCCCGAGCCGGAGAGGATCCGCAGAGAATACGCACACCGGCTGTCAGGCGGCATGCGCCAGAGGGTTATGCTGGCTATGGCCATGGCCTGTGAGCCCAAACTGCTGATTGCCGATGAGCCTACTACGGCGCTTGATGTAACGATCCAGGCTCAGGTTCTGGATTTGATGCGCAAGCTTCAGGCTGACACAGATATGTCCATGCTTTTCATTACCCATGATCTGGGGGTAGTAGCCGAGATGGCGAACCGGGTTATGGTGATGTATGCGGGGCAGATCGTGGAGGAAAGTGATGTCAGGACGCTGTTCAAGGCTCCGCTTCATCCTTATACAGTCGGCTTGCTTCAATCCACACCCAAGCTGAAGGGAACATCCGGGCCTCTCGTTCCCATTCCCGGCACGGTTCCACCCGCAGGACGGTTTGGGGAGGGGTGCAGGTTTGCTGACCGCTGCCGGATGGCCGCTCCCGAATGCAGAGCCGCTGTGCCCGAATTCAGGGAAGTGGACAAGGGCCATTTTGTCCGCTGTATCCGCATATGAGAGAGAAGGAGGGCGGAACCAGATGAGCGCACCGCTGCTTCAGGTAGAAGGAGCCAAGAAGGTTTTTAAGACAGGCGGCAGGCTGAACAAGACCTACATACATGCCGTAAACGGAGTCAGCTTTACGGTTCAGGCCGGTGAGACATTGGGTATCGTCGGGGAATCCGGCTGCGGAAAGTCAACAGTGGGAAGGCTTATTTTGCGTCTGACAGAATTAACCGAGGGTGAAATCCGGTATGAGGGAATGTCCTTAAGCAAGATGAAGCCCAAGGAGCTCCGCAGGTTCCGGCGGCAGCTTCAATGCGTATTCCAGGATCCGTATGCTTCCTTGAATCCGCGAATGTCCGTGGGCAAGGCTATTGCGGAGCCGATGGTGGTCCACGACAAGATTAGCTGGAAGGAAGCCCTAAGGAAAGCGGAGGACCTGCTGGTTACCGTCGGTTTGGGGCGGGAGGCTGCAGGATTGTACCCTCATGAATTCTCGGGGGGCCAACGCCAGCGGATTGCCATAGCAAGAGCTCTGGCCCTGAACCCGAAGCTTATTGTAGCGGATGAGGCTGTATCAGCACTGGACGTTTCCATTCAGGCCCAGATTGTGAATCTGCTAGCGGATTTGCAGCACAGAACCAACGTGTCCTATCTGTTCATCTCCCACAACCTGAGTATCGTTCGCCATATCTCGAACCGGGTGGCCGTTATGTATCTGGGCAGGATCGTGGAGCTTGCCGGTAAGGATTCCTTGTATGACACGCCCAAGCATCCTTACACCCAGGCGCTTCTGTCCTCCGTTCCGGAGCCGGAGGTGGATACCACCAGGGAACGCATTCTCTTGACGGGTGAGGTGCCCAATGCGGCCCATCCTCCTAGCGGCTGCGCATTTCACCCCCGTTGTCCTTATGTGCAGGCCAGGTGCAGATCGGAAGAACCCGCATTGAAGGAAGTAGGCAAGGGGCATTACGCCTCCTGTTTTTTCATAGAAAACCATTTATCCAATTGAAAGGGGCAATACCATGTTTCCATTATCCACGAACAAAATATCCAAAGCGGCTTTATCCGTCCTCCTGGCGGGAGCAGTGGTATTAAGCGCCTGCTCATCCGACAGCAATGAGAACAGCGATCCAAGCTCATCCCCGGCAGCAAGCCCTGCCGCATCAGCTGCGGCAACGAAAGCGCCGGCGAAGGAGAAGGTGGATGGGGGAGAACTTGTCACCGCCTATTTGTCGGATCCGCAAGGCTTTATCCGCTTTTGGGCCACGACCACAACCTCCAGCGAAGTGACGGAATTGGTATTCAGCTATCTGTACAAGGTGAATGAGAAGCAGGATATCGTGCCTGATCTGGCTACAGGGCTGCCTGTATTTTCAGATGACAAGCTGACTATGACGGTCAAAATCCGCAAGGATGCCAAATTCACCGACGGCACTCCGCTTACGGCAGATGATGTAGTATTCACGTACAATATAGCCTTAAGTCCGGATTATACCGGTCCTCGGAAGGGAATCTTCTCCGAGCTGAGCAAGGTGGAGAAAACCGACGACGAAACCATTGTCTTTACCTTCAAGACCCCTTTTGCCGGCTATATTGATATTATCCCGTACAATATCCTGCCTAAGCATCTTCTGAAGGATGTTCCGGTCAAGGAGCTGGATAAGTCCGAGTTCTACAAGAAGCCTGTCGGCTCCGGTCCGTATAAGCTGGTGGAATGGAAAACCGGTCAATACCTGACCTTTGTCCGTAATGACGCCTATTATGCCGGCAAACCTGCCATAGAGAAGATTACCTCCAAGATTGTGCCTGACGCCAACGCGATGATGGCCCAGCTGCAAACCGGGGAGATTAATGTCATCGGTGTACCGGCTGACCAATTGTCCGTCATCGAGCAATATGTGAAAACCTCCGGCAAGCTTAAGCTGCAAAAAGGTATTGTGACCACCACCTATTCCTTTATTGGCTGGAATATGACCAATCCTTTGTTCACTGATAAAAAGGTTCGCCAAGCGCTTACCATGTCCATCGACAGACAGGGGATTATCGACGGTGTCGCGGAAGGACAGGGCAAGATCATGCACGGCCAAACCGTTCCTTCCTATTGGAGCTACAGTGATAACCTGCCTAAATTCGCGTTTGATGTGGAAAAGGCCAAGAAAACCTTCGAGGAAGCGGGCTGGAAGGACACCAACGGCGACGGTGTTCTGGATAAGGACGGCAAGAAGTTTGAATTCGAAATGCAAGTTAACCAAGGCAACAAGATCCGTGAAAAGGCGGTTACCGTTATCCAGCAGCAGCTGAAGAAGGTGGGGATTACCGTTAACATCCGGGTGGTAGAGGGTTCTGCTTTCACGAAGAACTTCCAGGAGAAGAAATTCGAATCCATCTACTATGCATGGAATATCACCGGCGATCCGAACCCGAAGGGGATCTGGCATTCTGCCGAAATCGAACATGGGTTGAACAC
>JAEWAA010000530.1 GCA_023391955.1 Bacillota bacterium
GGCTGAAGGTTAAGCTTGACGTTAAAGCCGTTTTTGGACAACTGGTCGCGGATAATGTTCACGTCCGCTTCGTTGGAGTTTTGGGCCAACAGTACAATATCCACCGGAGTGGTATCCGCCGGTGCTCCGGAAGGAGCTGCGGACTGTTCAGCCGACTTGTCTTTGGTGCTCAAGGTGCAGGCGCTGGCAACAAGCGATAAGCTTAGTGCTGCGGCAATAGCCAGGTTTCCCTTTTTCATGATTTGGTTCCCTCCTGATTGAAATATGTTTTATCTATGAACGCACATTCATTGGATGAATGCGGATTCCGGTGGTTACAGGACAATTAGTCCAGCTTCGGATCCAGAGCGTCCCGCAGTCCGTCTCCCAGGAAGTTGAAGGAGAGAACCAAGAGGATTATGGCCAGGCCCGGATAAATCGCGGTAAAGGAATGAGTCTCCAGGTAGGCGCTGCCTACCTTCAATATATTGCCCCATTCCGGAATATGCGGCTCCACGCCTAACCCCAGGAAGCTTAAGCTGCTGGTGGAGATGACGGCGGTGCCGATGGTGAGTGTGGCTTTGACAATCATCGGCGCCATGGAGTTGGGTACGATGTGCTTAAACAGAATGGCCGCATCGCCGGAGCCGAAGGCCCGGGCCGCCTGGACATACTCCAGGGTGGACACCATCATCACGTTGGCCCGCATGGTCCGGGCGTAGGTGGGAATGGCTCCCACGGACAAGGCCAGAATCAAATTGCCGGTGCTGGCTCCGAAGGCGGCGATAATGGCAATCGCCAGCAGGATGCCGGGAATGGCATACAGAATATCCAGGGCCCGCATGATCACATTATCGGTGGTCCGGCCATAGTAGCCGGAGATGGCACCCAGGATGCCGCCTACGATAAACGGTATGAGGGTGGACAGGATGCCGACAGTTAGGGAAATCCGAGCCCCGAAGACGATCCGCGAGAACAGATCCCGTCCGAAATTATCCGTCCCCATGGGATAAACCAGGGACGGGACATGCAGAATATTGCTGTAATTATTTTCAATGGCCATGCTGTAATCGAAGGTCAGATAGCTGCACACGGCCAGGGATGCCAGAAACCCTACGAAGAACAAACCCAGCATGGAGGTAGAGCTGCGGGACAGCTTGGCGACAATGTCACTCAGCTTGGACCCTGAGGTATACCCTTTGTCCCGGAGCCGCGACATCAGGAGCAGCGCCAGGAAAAGGGCGAACAGGTTGCCGGTGGCCGCCGTTGCCAGGAGCACCGCGGCAATCCCCCACATCCAGGCCGGCAGCCGGCTGTCGTCATCATGCCGGGCAATAACCAGCAATGCAATCAATTGAAGCACAGCGGCTATGATCAGAACTCCCATTCCCAAGAGGAAGGTATCCGCCACATAAGGCTTGAACATATTGAGCGTGGAAACGGCGAATACAAATATGGTGGTCAGCAGGGTATACCCTGCCAGGATATAAGCCGGGCTTTTGCGCCGCTTCACCAGCTGGTAGGCGGCAATAGCGACAAACAAATTTCCGGTGAGCACACTAAGCATCAGCCCCCAGCCCAGGCGCCGGGTGGAGAGCCGGATGGTTCCTTCTGCCAGAAGATCCCGGCGGATAAGCCGCATCACAGCCAGCTGAAGCAGCCCGAACAGCAGGAACAGCAGGGAGATCGTGACCCAGCCCGGCTTCAGTGCTCCGGCGGCCCAGTCAATACCGCTTATGAAGAACACGGCCGCCAATGCCAGGGATACAATACCGGCGAAGCTCGCTTGGGCGTATTCCGGTGCAGAGGCAAGGCGGAAGTGGGTTTCCTGATTGGATAGTGGAGAAGCTGTTTTTTTGTTCATGGGATTCACCTGCCTTTAGTATTGCCTCATTTTGGAGCGGATCCGCGGATCGGCCAAAGCGTAGAAAATATCAATCACCATATTTACCAGAGAAATGGCGATGGCGGTATACACAACGCCGCCCATAATTCCAGGGATATCGGGGATAAATTGCTTATCCACGATGTAGCTGCCGATCCCGTTAATATTGAATACCTTCTCGGTTACCGCCGCGCCGCCCAGCATACCGCCGAACTGCAGGCCCACCACCGTCACGATGGGGATCAGCGCATTGCCCATGGCATGCCGCCACAGGACTTGCCGGCTGGATAGGCCTTTGGCCCGAGCAGTAATGATGTAGTCTTCATGGATAACCTCAAGGATAGACGAACGGGTCATCCGCGCTACCGCTGCGGTCAAGCCTGTGCCAAGCACCACCACCGGCATAATCATGGACAGCCAATTGGTAGGATTGAAGGTGGCAGGAAGCCAATGCAGCTTGATGGCGAAGGTCAGAATAAAAATCAGGCCCTGCCAGAAGTTCGGAATGGATAACCCCAGAAGCGCGATGAACATCAGGGTGTAATCCAGGAACGAGTTGGACTTGGTGGCGGAGATAATTCCCACCGGCAGCGCGATGAGCACGGATATCAATGTGGCGATGGCCGTCAGGGTCATGGTTACCGGGAACTTGTTGGCGATAGCCACCGTCACCTCTTCATTGCCCTGGAAGGATCTGCCCAGATCGAAGGTCAGAATCCCCTTGATGGTGTCCCACAGCTGTACCAGATAAGGCTGATCCAGCCCGTACAGCTTGTTGAAGGCGGCAATCTGCTCCGCCGTGGCCGTTTCACCGATAATGTTGGCGGCGGGGTTCATCGGGGAAATATAGAGGATGGTGAAAACCAGAAAGGCCACGCCGAAGATAACAAATACCGTCATCAGGAGGCGTTCGGCGATATATTTGAGATAAGGGTTGCTGTAAATAGCCATCAAAAGATACATCAGGATTCCGGGAATCAGGGATAACCCCAGGAACAGCGGATTGCCTGCCAGCTCCCCGAAGGTGCTTGCATAGGTGATGCCGCCCCTGCCGCCCTGTTGCCGCTCCAGCTCCCGTCCGATCCGGTCCTGCAGACGTTCCCGGGCAATCTGGCCGGCTTCTCGCTCCAGCTTCCCGGGACTTGCCGTCTGACCGAAGAAACGGTGCTTGCGGAGCAGCTGTCCGCGCGCCTCCTCCAGGAGCCGTTCGTACTCCCCTGTCTCCTGCAGCCGGCTCTCCAGCTCCCTGCGTCTTCCGCTCTGTCCGCTAAGCTTGCGGCGGTACAAATATATGAAAAACACCACCGCATTCACCGGTGCTCCCAACAGGAGCAGCAGATAGCGGTAGGCGGGATGAAGCAGCATTTTCGAATAAATTTCCGCCAGCCGTCCGGCGGAGCGGGTACCTGTTGCAGTCATGTCTCCGGACATGTTCAGCGCCTCGATTCTTCTCCGAAATGTAGATTACCAAGTATTCGAATAAATCCCATAGAGTTACAAGGTTTTACGTTTGGCTCTCCTCGCTGTCAATACGGGTGCACGTACATTTTTGAAGAATTGCAAAACTTTTATTTCATCATTTTATAATATCCGTGATACAATTACCAATATAATTTTATCTTGGTCAAAAAAATTTCTGAAAATCCCTAGTAGATGCGTAGGTGAAAGCATGGACACGTTGCTAAAGGTGAATCATTTGTCTGTTTCGTTCTTTACCCGGGACAAGGAAGTGGAAGCGGTTCGGAACGTCAGCTTTGAGGTAGGCCGGGGGGAAACCCTGGGTATTGTCGGGGAATCCGGCAGCGGCAAAAGCGTAACGGCACGCACCATTATGCGTCTCCTGCCCTCTCCTCCCTCCATGGTCAAAGCAGGCGAGGTCCTGTTTCAGGGCCAGAATCTGGCCGATAAATACCCTCATGAGATGGAAGCCATCCGCGGCCGGGATATCGGCATGATCTTCCAGGATCCCATGTCCTCCCTGAATCCGACCATGCGGATCGGCCGTCAAATTGAGGAAAGCCTCATTAAGCACCGCGGCTTGTCCGCCCAAGAAGCCCGCCGCGAGGGGCTGGAAATGCTCCGCATGGTAGGTATCCCAAACAGCGATACCCGCTATATGCAGTATCCCCATGAATTCTCAGGCG
>JAEWAA010000064.1 GCA_023391955.1 Bacillota bacterium
TCGCTGTCCAGAAATGCCGTGGTCCACGCCGCGGAATTATGAAGACGCAAGCCCACGACCCGGATATGGGAGCACCGCAAAAACCGCATCATCATCGGGCGGTAGATGCTGCCGGGATTGGGGAAACATTCTGCATTGCCGTTGATGCTGCCTTGGCCGATTATGCCGATATTCACGGCATCCTCCGCGTAAATCAGACATTTGTCCATATCCTTCTCGTTCACATACCGGTTGCAGTGGGTTCCGTCCGGGTAATCGCTTATGTCGGGATTGGCCAGAAGGGTGGCTGAAGCGTTAATTTGCAGATACACATTGGATTTCAGAAACAGGGTTCCTGTTACGAATGTGCCCCCGGCCAATACCACATAACCGCCGCCTTGGTTATAGCAGTGGTCAATAGCCTGCTGGATCGCCTTGGTATCTGCCGTAATCCCGTCCCCGGCGGCTCCGAAGGCTGTAACATCGAATACATCACGCATCAATCCGGCTCCTTTATAGTATTTTCTTGGATATGCTGCTTACCACAGGTACAAATCATTGCCCTTGAGCTTAAGCAGGGCCTCCAGGAAATAATAGTCGCCATAGATAATCGGATGGTGATGCCGGTTCCGGAAATACGCCTCCGAGCCGCGCAGCATGATGCTGTCATTTTCCTTCGTCCAGTCGCACCGGGGCTCCAGCGCGTAGAGGAGCTTCATCGCGCCATTCAGATACATAGCCCGCTCCGCCTCAGGCACAGCCTTGGCAATCTCGATGAGCCCGCAGGCCGCAATGGCCGCCGCAGTATCATCCTCCAGCACCGGCTCCGCAGGCTGCCGGAAGTCCACCGGAATGACCCCGCTCTCCGGAATATTGGCCATGAAGTAATGGGCCACCCGTTTGGCGGTTTGCAGATATTCGTCTTTCCCCGTGTGCTTGTAGCTCATCATGAAGCCATACAGCGCCCAGGTTTGCCCCCGGGTCCAGGAGGAGCCTTCTCCGTAGCCCTGCCCGCCATAGGTCCGCACTACACCGCCCTGGAACGGATCAAATTCCACAATATGGTTCACCGATCCGTCCGGCCGCACAAAAGCGTTCATGGCGGTGTCGGCATGGGCCATGGCAATCTGCTTGTACCGCGGGGCTCCGGTTTCCTCAGTGGCCCAATACAAGAGAGGGATATTGAACATACAGTCGATAATCGCCCAGCCCCGTGTATCCCCTTCATCCAGATCATTCCACGCGCGGATAAACCGTCCCGCCAGGTTGAACCGGCCTGCCAGCAGATTGGCGGCATGCAGCGCCCGTTTGCGGGATTCGGGATTTCCGGTAACCCGGTAATGGGCTACGCTGGTGGGCAGCCACATAAAGCCAACGTCATGGTGCAGCCCGTAGAATTCCTGGAAAGCCCGGTCCAGATACCCTTCCGATATCGCAGCGGTTTCCGCATATTTGCCATTGCCGGTTTCATGATGCATGAGCCACATCAACCCGCCCCAGAAGCCGTTGGTCCACCAGCAGATGCCATCCGCCTCAGACCCGCTGGGATTCTCCGCGGCCCTGTCATCGTGGGTTCCGTTAACGGACATATAAGGGATTTTAAACTTCGATTTGTCACTAACCCAATCCAGCTTGGTTGTAAACTTCTGAATGACACTTTCCACCCATTGTTGGTCCTGCTTCTGCAGCATGGCTTGCACCCTACCTTCTCAATATTTACGTGTTTGCCCTCATTCTAGTGCACGGAGGCGCAGCTTGGAATGAGGTTTTTGCAGAGAAAACCGTTCTTTTTTAAGATAGTGGACATAGGCCCGCCGGAAAAAGGGTGAAAATGTCATGATCGGTCCATTTTTTCAGGGTGATTAAAAATCGGGGGGATCATCAGAAAACATGCCTTTCGCTTCCGCGGTTTCCGGTATACACTGGCTGAACAAACCGCCGGTCTATCAGTACCGGCAAGAAGTAATGGAAGGATGGGCCAACCGGATATGACGAACAAATCGGCACACGCAGATCAGCTGCAAGCAAGGATAGAGAAGGCCCGCAGCCTGCTGGACAGGGAGGGCCGTTATTATACCGAAGGAGCCAAAGCGGCGCTGTTGGATATGGTTCAATTGGCGGAAGAGGCCTTGGCAGGCAAGGAGGTTCCTTTCATCCGCAACCGGGAATTTTACCGGCCCCGGGAGGACGAAGCGGTGTTGTTCGCCGCAGAGCGTTTCACCATGGTTCCGCCTTTCCTGGAGAAAGGGAGGGTATATTCCCATTATGGTCTAGAGCAAGCACTGAGCTGGTTTGAAGGCCAGGATATGCGGAGAGGCGGGATAGAGAAGCTGAAGGAGAGGGCAGCCCTTGCGTTGGATAAAAGCAGCGAGCTGCTGAACACGGCTAAACCCGACAGGGAACCGGGCTGTTACAGTGAAGAGGCTATCAAAGGGCTGGCGGCTGCACGCCGGGAGCTGGAGGAGTTGCTAAACAAAGAAAAGCCCCACTCTGCTAACTGTGAAGCTCTTGCATTAGCGGTGGTGGCCTGCTTCAATGCCCTGCGTGAGCTTCGCCATTCCCGGCTGCTCCGCACGGATGTGGACCCGGAAGCCTGCCTTTATTTGTCCCGGGAAGGGCTGGAACGGGTGAAGGCTACCATTGCAACGGACTTACTGGTCCGGGAGCAGTATAACAGGATCGCCGCCATCGCCGCCCAATACAGCGAAGAGGAGATCCGGCGGGCTGCCTCCCTGATTATGAACAGCAGCCATGATTATGCGGAGCTGAACCGGCATTTTTATCTGTGGAGCTCAACGGACAAAATCGCCAACTTCAAAGCACCGGAGCAGGCGGCCGCGGTTTCCGTTTCCTTCGTGCTGCCGTCGGAGGAGAATGAGCAGGAGGGGCTGGGCCATGTGTGGATTGACAACCTGGAGATCCTGTCCGCCAGCGGGGGCAGTCTTCCCATTCCCAACGGAAGCTTCGACGAAGGCGGCGGAGAAGGCCCGCTCCATTGGCGGCCTGAAGCGCGCAAGGGCAGTCCCGTCCTGAAATGGGAGGATGAATATCCCTTCTGTGGAGGGGGAGACCGGAGCCGGCCGGAAACGGCTAACCTCTCCTCCCAGGTGCAAACCCGGTATCAGGAGGGGACAACCAGACACTCCTTGTACATTTGCAACCCCACCGGCCATGATGAGGGGGCATGGACCTGTACCCGGACTGTCCCAGTTGCGGAGGGAGGAGCGTACACCTTAACCTTCCAGGCCAAGCTGGACGGCAAGCTGAAATCCGGCTTGAGGGCGGTTCTGACATTTCTGGATGCAGCGGGCCAGCACGTTGGCCAATTCGAATACAGCTTCAACCGCAAATCCTCCATTCCCGGCGGGCGGTTTCTCCTGCCCATGCAGTGCGACGCCATCCAATATGCCATGACGGGGGAACTGACTTATGCCCGCAAGGTGAAGGACCAGCTGCTGTTTATGTTCAATGATTTCTGCCAAGGGGCGGAGCATTGGCTGGCCACCAATTTGCGTCCCGAGGGCAATGACAGCTATGGCGCGGTCCAAGGGGGAAGGATGCTGTCGGCTGCGGCGGTCAGCTATTCCTTTATCCGCGGCGCGGGTGTATTTTCCCGGGAGGAAAAAGAGCGCTTCTACCGCATGACCGAATATTTACTCCGGTACATGCTGGATATGCGTGACCGTACGGAATGGACGCCTTATGAAGCCCAAGAGGGCTGCAGCAACTGGCAGACGGATATGTGTGCAGGAACGGGCTTTATGATGATGGCGCTGACGGACTTTCCCAACCGGCATACCTGGCTCCAGAATGCCCATTGGATTCTGAAGTCGCAGCTGGAGCTGAATGTGAACCCGGATTCCTCCTGGCCGGAATCCATCCGCTACCATCATGCGGCACTGGAGCGTTTTGCCGGTTATGCCAAGGCCGCGGATCATGTGCTGGGGGAAAATTGGTTCACCGATACGCCGCTGCTGCGGATGTTCGGATACAGCGCCTCGGTGCAGACTCCGGGATACCGCTACTTTGACGGAAGGATCGGCACACCTCCATTTGGTGATCATGCATTAAGCGGGGGAGGGGAATTCGGCTTTTTTGCCGCCTATCTGTCGGATGTGGCCAAAACTGACGTTCCATTGGCGGATCTTATGTACCACACCTGGGCAGCAGCAGGCAAACCCTTCAAGAGGTTGTGGGGGGAGAGCATTGCCTTGGAGAATATCCTGGGTCAAGGGGATACCTACAAGCCAACAGGACCGTTGGTTCTGGGCTCCACCACCGCCTTTCCCGATGCGGGTATCCATGTATTCCGCAAGGGTCACGGCACCGGCAGGGAAAGCTACTTCGCTGTCATGTCCAGTCCGCAGCCGGTGGGCCACGGCCACCTGGACCAGGGGTCTTTTATCCTCTACAAGGATTCCGTGCCTCTGGTGATGGATTCCGGAATTGAGGGGTATTTTGACAGCAGCACCCAGTGGCATATCTCCTCGTATTCCCATGCTTGCCTGCAGTTTGCTACGGAACAAACGGTGATTCCCAAGCCTGCGGGAGGCGCCATCAATTTGTCGGCAGGCACCTACAGTCTGGAGCGGGGCTGGGTGGATGTGCCGCGGGTGAGCAGGGTGCTTGGAACGGTGCTTTGCGGAGATGCGGAGAGCATCACCATCGAAATTGCCAACCCCGAAGGGGCAGGGCGGCATATTCGCCATATCCTGTGGCTGAAGGAGCCGGATCTGTATATGATCCGTGATACGGTGAGGGATTTTTCCGGCCGGGTGCTGTTCAATCTCCCTGTTGCTTCCAGGCATTCTGTTATTGAAGGCAGCCGGGTCCATTCGGAAGGAGCATATGGCGTGGATCTGGAGACCGTGTTCCTGTCTCCTCTGGAATCCCTCCGTCTGGAGCAAGGGCGCGCAACTCCTTTCTTCGGTAACCAGGCAGACCCCGTTTCCATGATGGATTACATCCGGGCTGTGGCCGACGCGGAGGCAGGTTTCTTGACGGTCCTGTATCCCAAAGAAAAGGGCCGGCAGAAGCTCTTGGTACAAAAGGAACCGGACGGCACCCTGCTTCTCCGCACGGATAGACATTCCGTCGGAATCAACGCCACATCCCACCCTTACGGCCTTGCCGTACTCCGCCAGGAGCAGCTATAGCCGCCGGCGTACAGTCTTAACAAGGGAATCCATACAGGCATGAGGCTCCGGGCTTCATGCCTGCTTCCCGTTATTCTCTTAAAAAACCGCACTATAAACATAAAAAACCGCATACCAAAGCCAGTCCCGGTTTTTTTTTTATGAAAGTTACCCTTTGTCTATGGACTGTGTCTTATTCACAT
>JAEWAA010000545.1 GCA_023391955.1 Bacillota bacterium
GCATTTGGGGCTCCAACTGGAAGTTTGTGTGGGCACTTTTGCCCTGGCTGATTGTGCTTTTGCCCTATGTATGGTCCAAGTCCCGGATACTGGATGCCCTGAACCTGGGGGACGATGTGGCTGGAGGGCTAGGAGCCCGGGTGGAGAAGGAGCGGCGAAGCCTGCTTATGGCCGCAGTCGGACTGGCTGCCTCCTGTGTAGCGGTCAGCGGCAGCATCAGCTTTGTGGGGCTGATTGCCCCCCATCTGGCCAAAATGCTCACCGGCACCCGCCACCATGTTTTGCTTCCCATCTCTGCTCTGACAGGGGCGCTGATTGTATCCGCCGCCGATACCCTGGGACGGATTGTGGTCAGTCCCGATGAGCTTCCCGCCGGCCTGGTTGTAGCTGTGGTCGGTGGGCCGTACTTTCTTTATCTCTTAATCAAAAGCGGCAGATAAGTCTTCTCCATTATAAAAAAGAAAGCGGGTGAGTCCGACGATGATTCAAGACAGCACAGCTTCCGGGCTTGCGCACCTGCGCCGGTTATCCGCAGTGAAGTCGGAGCGGGCAATTGAAATGCTGACTCCGGCGGCCAATCCGGGCAGCCATTGCCCCATGCACACCACCTTGTCCCTGGCCGGGCGGATGGCCGGTGTGTCCACCTTGGTGATCGGCATGCCGGAATGCGGCACCTACAGCAAAATGGTTATACCGGAGCCGTTCGGCAAAGCTGGCGAGCTGCATTGGGTGTACCTTTTGGACGGAAACGAAGTTGTATTCGGCTGCAGCAAGGGGTTGGGCGAGGCCATCAAGGAAATGGATGCCGCGGGAGCGCGTGCCATTCTGCTGATTGTCACCTGCATTCCCAACCTGATTGCGGAGGATGTGGAGCTGCTGGTCCAGGAGCTGGAGCCGCAGCTATCGACGGCAAGGCTTGCTGTGGTGCAAGCCGCCCATTTTGCATGCAGCAGCTATCCCCCTGGTTATTGGCGGACGCTGGCTGCCATGGGCAGCCTCATGGAGGAAGGGCCGGAAACCGGAACCTCCCGTACCGTTAACATCATGAGCTTCGGAGCGCCGCGGACTGCTGCAGGTCCGGAGCTGGGAGAGCTGTTGGAGGGGCAGGGCTGGCGCATCAGGCACCTGGGTCCCGCCTCTGCCTTAGAGGACTATCTGGAAGCACCCGAGACGTCGCTTAACATTGTGGCTTCCCCGCATTTTGCCGAGCTGGCAGCCGTGATGGAGAAGCGCTTCGGTATTCCCGCCGTTCAGCTGCACAGCGCATATAGCTGCACGGAAATCCAGCAGGCATATGAGCGGATTGCGGAACTATTGGACATTCCCCCAACAGAAACCCCGGGCTCTGCAAGTGAGGAGCTGCTTATGCTGGAGCGGGCTACGGAGACACGTATGAAGGGGGTCACCTTTGCCATTACGGAAGGGCGAGTGGATCCGCTGCCGTTGGCGGCGTATTTTACCCGGTTGGGGCTGGAGCCTGTTCTGATTCATATGGAAGGCTTCGGTCATGGGGATAAGGCGTGGGGGCGGACCATTGTCAAAAGCGGGTTTGATCCGCTGGTATGCCACATGGCCAGTCCGGAAACAGACGGAGCCGTTATTGCGGAGCTGTCACCCGGCATATGTGTGGGACGGCCCTTGGTCCCACGTGCACAGGGAACGGTTTATCTGGAGGGGCAGGCCGCATCGGCAGCCACCTGCGGCTTCGGCCGTAGCATCCGGCTGCTGGAGAGTTTGTCCAAGGCCATGACTGTACAACAAGAGTAAAAAGGAGGAGAGCGCTGTGGGATTGTACCGGTTTCGTCCCCCTGCATCCGGGCGGATGGGAATCCTGTGGACCCTGTCCACTATCCGCAATGCCGCCTTGGTGGAGTTTGGCTCCATGGGGCATATGGTGTATGCGCGGGTTGCCCTGGAGCGGATGGGAGTAAGCGGGGCTTGCGGATTATATGCGACGCACTTGAACGAAAACGACATTGCATTGGGATCCACGGACCGGCTGCTGGAGGCAGTGCGGAATGTTATACAAAAGGATGCGCCGCAGGCGGTATTCCTGCTGCCTTCCTCTGTTCCGGAAATTATCGGGACGGATCTGGGCGCGTTGGCCCGGGAACTGGGCGGGCTGTACCCCGAGGTGCCGGTGATAGCCTTCGGCAAAGGAGGCTTTCACGAGGATGCCTGCCACGGTGTGGAGGAGGCGCTGGCTGTTCTGGCCAGGGAGCTGGCTTTGGCGCCGGAGCAGGAGCGGGGATATGCGGCTGTACAACGTGCAGAACCCGGCACCTTCAACATCATTGGCTCCTGCGCGGACCGCTTCCGCTTCCGGGCAGAGGCTGCTGAGCTGGAGCGGCTGATGTGGGGGGCCTTCGGAATGAAGCCGCAATGCGTCATGACCGCTGGAGCTTCGGTGGAGGATCTGCGTTCGCTTGGCGCTGCAAGCCTCAATCTGGCGATGCGGGAAGAGGCCGTTGCTGCAGCCGGATGGCTGAAGGACAACCATGGGACTCCCTATGTGTTGGGCTGCCCCTACGGGATAGAAGGAACTACCCGCTGGCTGGTGCAGGTGGGTGAAGCCATTGGGCGTAAGCCGGATGCCGGCTTCATCGGCCAGGAGTCAGCGGAGGCCAGACAAGCCTCCCGCCAGTTGGTGCCGGCCATCCGGTACCGGAAGGGGAAGGCGCGTTTGTTTTTGGGGGGACCCGCCGAGAGTGTGGCGGGAATAGGCGCTTTTGCCAGGGAGGAGCTGGACATGGCCGTGGAAGCCGCGTGGCGCGATAGCCCCTACGGGAATAGCAGCACGCTGCCTTTTTATACGGAACGGCAGTGGATGGAGGCGGCCAAAGCTGCAGAGGGTGCTATCCTAATGGCCAGCGGCCAAACCCTGCAATGGGCGGGGCAGCCGGATACACTGCAAATTGCCAATCCTGATCTGGCCTGGCGGATCAACCCCTATGCACCACCTTTTGCCGGCTACCGGGGGGCTATGCACCTGATGGAGCTGTGGGCTAATGAAATCAACCGGGATGGCTGAGAAGCTGTACGATCAGAGAAGGGGGAGTCCGACCAATGGTTAATGAAACACCAGGGAAAAGCGTGAACTTGTCACCGCAGGAGCTGGGGCGGGAAGATGGATTTGCTTTGGCGGGTACGGAATGTATGGAGGTCTGCTCCTCTGTCTCCGGCAGAGAATACCGGATTATGCTTGCCATCCCGCAGACCCCGCCTCCCGCTGCCGGTTACCCTGTAATTTATCTGCTGGATGCAGAAATGTGCTTCGGCACAGCCGTGGAAGCGGTGCGCTGGCAGACGAAGCCGCCCAAAGGTCATGATCCCGCAGTGGTGGTTGGCATCGGGTATCCGTCCCGGTTGGACCGGGTGCGGGAACGGTTCCTGGATTATACGACTCCTGCCGATTTAGGCAATCTGCCTGTCCGGGGAAACGGCGAACCGTGGCCGCCCTTAGGGGGAGCGGATGCTTTCCTCGATTTCATCGAGCAGGAGCTGATGCCGGCGGTGGAAGCGCGTTTTCCCGTAGACCGGAGCCGGCAGGCGTTTATCGGGCATTCCATGGGCGGTTTTCTGGTGCTGCATGCGCTGTTTACCAGGAAGCCCGTGTTCCGGACCTATGTGGCGGGCAGCCCTTCCATCTGGTGGAACGGTCATGCCCTGCTGGAAGAGGAGAGCGCCTTCCGGCGGAGGCTCGTGGAGAGGGCGGACGGGCAGGAGGAAAAGGCGGAGTCGGGGGAGAGGGTTGCTGAGTCTGCAGAGATGGGTGAACCTCCAGAGAGGAATGAGTCTGCGGAGAGGACTGAGTCTCCAGAGAGGACTGAGTTTCCTGAGATGACGGAGACCGTCGGAAAGGCAGATCCCGAACGTTTCCTGCTGATTGCTGCAGGCGGACATGAAGGCGGGGGAGACAGCCGGATGCTGGAGAATGCCATGGAAATGGGAGCGCGTCTCTCGGCTCTTGAGCAGCCGTCGCTGACTGTAGTGGTGAAGGAATTGGAAGGAGAGGGCCATAT
This sequence comes from Bacillota bacterium, assembly GCA_023391955.1. Lineage (GTDB taxonomy): Bacteria > Bacillota > Bacilli > Paenibacillales > NBRC-103111 > Paenibacillus_AR. The sequence goes on from JAEWAA010000545.1 coordinate 4,023, forward strand.
TTCGGTGGTGCCGGCCTTGTTGGCCAAAGGTATCCGGCTGTCACTGGCCAAGACAGAGGAGGAGCGGGAGTGGAATGTCTAACGGCGTTCTGACCGCTGGCCGGAAAAAAGTCTTGCGTACAGGGGCCTATCCTCTTATAATGATAACAGTTCTCATTTAGAATGATAATGCGAATCATTATTATTTACGGGAAACTACAAGCCATGAGGGGAGTAATTGGTGTTATGAAAAAGGTTGGTTTGACAGCATCGCTCGTATTAGGTCTGGGTATGATTCTGGGGGCCTGCGGCAGCAGCAACAATGCGGCTGATCCCTCCACCGCTGCTTCTGCCAGTCCGGCAGCCAGCGCACCGGCTGCAGCTTCCGCAAGTCCTGCTGCAGCTCCGGCGGATCAAGGCCCCAAGACCATTACATATTTGGATAAGCAATATCAGCTGGCCGGCACGAAGAATATTGTTGTCGCCAGTCTGGAGGCCATGGAGGATGCGGCTGTTCTGGGCGTGAAGCCCGTAGGCGCCGTAACCGACGGCGTCAAGATTCCCGAGTACATGGCCAAGGCTATGGAGGGTGCCGTAGAAG
>JAEWAA010000669.1 GCA_023391955.1 Bacillota bacterium
AATCTGGGGCTCCCGGACCGGGGGCTGTTTATATGCAAGGAGCATATTGACGCCATCACCTTAGAAATCCGCAGGCACCGCCCCCGGATCGTTATGGCGCCATATTGGCAGGACCGGCACCCTGATCATGTGGCTTGCAGCCATCTGGTGAAGGAGGCGGTATTCAACGCCAAGCTGCGGCGGTATCTTCCGGAGAGCGAGCCGGTTGTGGTGGAGAAGCTGCTGTTTTATTTTATCAACGATGTATATGATGCCGATTTGGTTGTGGATGCGGGGGAGGTTTATGACCGCAAAACAGCGGCCCTGTCCGCTTACCGGTCCCAATTTACGGCGGCCGGGCCGGATAACGACTATGTGGCCACTCCGCTAAACCAATCGTATCTGACCCGGGTGGAGGCTAGAGACAGGCTGCTGGGACAGAAGCTCAGCCTTACATATGCGGAAGGGTTTGTTTCCCTCATGCCTCATGAGGTGAATTTGTTTATATAAAGGAATGTCCCGGCAAGAGAAAGGGGATCGGATATGAGCGAAACCTTGCGGATCGGCATCACCTGCTATCCAACGCTGGGCGGCTCCGGCGTGGTTGCCACAGAGCTGGGAAAAATGCTGGCGGAAAAGGGACACGATGTTCATTTCATCACGCACAGTATCCCGTTTCGTTTGGGCAGATTCGATAAACATATATTCTTCCACGAGGTGGAAGTGAGCGATTATTATGTATTCCGCTACCCTCCCTACGATCTGTCGCTGGCCAGCAAGCTGGCGCAGGTAGCCAAACGGGAGAAGCTGGATTTATTGCATGTGCATTATGCCATCCCGCACGCGGTGTGTGCGCTCCTCGCCAAACAAATGGTGGGGGATCACTTGAAGGTTGTGACGACCCTCCATGGCACAGACATCACGGTTTTGGCCCAGGATGATTCCCTGTCGGACCTTATCCGCTACGCCATCAATCAAAGCGATGCGGTAACTGCCGTGTCGGAAGATCTGATCCGGGAAACCCGGGAGACTCTGCTGGTTGACCGGCCCATCGACCTGACCTATAACTTTGTAGACAAGCGGGTGTATTATCCCCGCAATGTCAGCAAGCTGAGAGCTGAATTTGCCCATGTGGACGAAAAAATTCTTATGCATATCAGCAACTTCCGTCCGGTGAAGCGGGTGCTGGATGTGGTAGAGATTTTCGCCAAGGTGAATGACAACATCCCGTCCAGGCTCCTGTTCGTTGGAGAAGGGCCGGATCTGTCCAAGGTGATGGCCAGGGTGAAGGAGCTGGGCATCAGCGACCGGGTTTCCTTCTGCGGCAAGCAGGATGATGTGGCGGAGGTCATCTCCTTGGCCGATCTGCTGCTGCTTCCTTCCGAGAAGGAAAGCTTCGGTCTTGTGGCCCTGGAGGCCATGGCCTGCGGCGTACCGACGGTAGGCTCCTTGGCCGGCGGAATTCCGGAGCTGGTGAAGGATGGGGAAACCGGTTATCTGTCCCCTGTGGGAGATACGGACAAAATGGCCAGGGATGCCATCCGTCTTTTGTCGGACGGCGACCTGTACCAGCGGATAGTGGAGGCTTGTTTGTCCAGAGCCCGCAATGCCTTCTGCAATAACCGGATTACGGCGGATTATGAGGATATTTATTACCGTGTACTGGGGCGGACCGCACCGGAGCGCAATGCCGGGGACGGAAGCGCCAATTCTAAACTAAGCTGTCTGGGGTAATGCAATGGTGTGGAGCAAATTGGAGAAGCTGGGCATCGGCCTGTTGGAGCATTTGGAGCAGGCCGGTTATGAGGCCTATTTTGTCGGAGGCTATGTGCGGGACAAGTACCTGGGCAAGCCGGTAAAGGATATTGATATTGCCACCTCGGCCAGGCCGGAAGAGGTGGTTAAGCTGTTTACGCGGACGATTCCCACGGGCCTGAAGCATGGCACGGTGACAGTGCTGGCGGAGGGGGAAACCTTCGAGGTGACCACCTTCCGCAAGGAATCCGATTATGCGGATTTCCGCAGGCCGGATGAGGTGGAATTCATCTCGGAGCTGGAGGAGGATCTGCGGCGGCGGGATTTCACTATGAACGCAATGGCCATGGACAGGCATGGTGCCTTCCGCGATCCCTTCGGCGGGAAAGCGGATCTGAAGGCCGGACTGCTCCGCTGTGTCGGGGACCCGGCCGAGCGGTTCCGGGAGGATGCACTGCGGATGCTGCGCTGCGTCCGCTTCGCCTCAGTCTATGGCCTCACCGTAGATGAGGCCACCTGGCAGGCGGTGCTGGAGCGGCGGGAGCTGCTGCTCCATGTCGCCATGGAGCGCGTACGGGTGGAGCTGGAACGGATGATGGGAGGGCCCCATCCGTATGAAGGCTGGCGGCTGCTTGCCGAAAGCGGCCTGCTCGGGTTTACCAAAGAAAAGCTGGCGTGGTCCTATTCGGATCTATCCGGCCCCAGTCTGCCGGCGGAACTGAAGGCCCTCACCGCATTGGCCGAAACGGACCGGCGCTGGATTCTCGTGGTCCTGCTGTCAGGTTTGAATGCCGGACAGTGCCGGGAGCTGCTGCGTAAGCTGACCTTCTCCCTGAAGGATGTGGAACGTTTCTCCAGAGCTGTCGAGTTTGGTGAATGGGTGTCGGCCATAGAATGGACTTCTGACTTGAGCCGGGAGTGCAGTGAACTGGAGGACTGCTCTGCAGCTGAGGTGTGGCAGCTCGGCACTCTGCAGATTGGGGTGGAGGCTGCAGCGGACTGGCTTGCGGTGATGAAAACGCTGGAGCAAGAAGGCTTTCCTGTGGCAGCCGGACTCAGACTTGCCGTGGATAACGGGCAAACCTGGCTGGACGGGCTGCGGATCAAGGAACTTAAGGAGCTGGCGGTTACCGGCGGTGAGCTGATTGCCGCATCAGGCCGTGGCGCAGGTCCTTGGGTAGGCGCAGCTATGTCCCGTCTGCTGCGTCTTGCCGCGGTGGGCCGTGTTGCCAATACGAAGGCGGCGCTGCTGGAAGCCGTTCTGGAGAACGGGGGAGGCGCATAACATGAAGCACCGGCTCTTGGAGCTGTTTAAGAATGCGGGAGGCGCATACCTGTCCGGGGGGGAGATCAGCGAGGCCCTGGAGGTCAGCCGGACGGCTATCTGGATGCATATTCAGGCGCTGAAGGAGGACGGGTATACCTTTGAGGCAATCCCGCGGCGGGGGTACAGGCTGTTGTCCTTGCCGGATACGCTTTCGCCGTCCCAGGTACAGGCCTATCTGCGCACCCGGGTTCTGGGCCAGAGCATCCACTGCTTCGATGAAGTGGATTCCACGCAGAATGTAGCCCAGCGCCTGATTCGGGATGGCGCCCCGGAAGGGACATTGGTGCTGGCGGAGCGCCAGACAGCGGGAAGGGGCCGGCTCGGAAGGCATTGGCATTCGCCCAAAGGCAAGGGCATCTATATGAGTCTGGTGGTGAAGCCGGAAATCCCCCTGCACCTAACACCGCATCTGACCCTGTTGGCTGCAGTGGCGCTTAACCGGGCTATCCGCAAAGTGGTACCGGAGGTAAATCCGGCTATCAAATGGCCGAATGACCTTTTGGTGAACGGCAAAAAAATCAGCGGCATTCTTCTGGAATCCAGTGCGGAGAATGAGCAGCTGCAATATATTGTGACGGGCGTAGGCATCAGCTGCAATCTGGAGCAGTCGGATTATCCGGAGGAGCTTATCCCCAGAGCCACGTCCCTCTTGATCGAATCCGGCAAGCGGATTGACCGTGCCAGACTGATCGCCGAATTCCTGGGACAGCTTGAGGAGCTTTACGCCCTCTATTACGCCCAAGGCTTCAGCCCCATCCGGACGCTGTGGGAGGCTTCGGCAGCTACGCTGGGGCAGACGGTGCGTTCTTCTGATGCAAACGGAGATTTTGAAGGTACGGCGGTGGGACTGAATGAATGGGGCGGGCTGATCTTGCGGATGGCTGACGGCAGCGAACGGACCATTTATTCGGTGGATGCCAGAAATTCTTAAAAGTTAATACCTCTAAACTATGAAGGGGGAACGGAAATGAAACGTTTGCTTCTTTGGAGTTTGGGAATTACCGCCATAATGCTGCTTACCCTTACGGCTTGCTCCAAACCGGATTTTACGGAGAAGGATGCCATTAAATTGGGCACCGCCTACAAGGAAACACAGTACAATGTGAAGCAGGAGAACTGGACCGATGAGCAGGATGCGGTGAATGAAAGGCTGAAGCCTTTTTTGACCAACGCCCGCTACGAAAAGCTGCTGTTGAACCGGGAAGGCTATCATTCCATTTACATGGCAAACTTATTAAAAAGCACCATTTCACTCCGTTCCGTTACCTTCAAACCTGATGAGAATGCCGAAGAAGATACCCTTGAATTTTTCTATACCCTTGATTTTTTGATCACCAATGAGAATGGCAAGGCTGAAGTGGAGAAAACCGGCCAGATGGGCTTCAAAAAGGAAAACGGGGCATGGAAAATCTACCGAGACAGTGATGAAAAACTGCTGGAAAAGGATTTTCCCTCCAAATAATTGAATGAAAATCATTAGCTTTTTTTCAACAATTGCAGTATGATGCAAGTAAGGCGGTATCCCACCGGAACCGCACTTTCTAACCGTTTGGGGAATGCTATACCTTATATCGGATTCTGCTCTGAGCCGTTTGGACCGAGACAGAAGGGATCATAAGACAACTGAACCATGTCTTTTTGTGACCTTATCGGCCTTCCTGCGGCGGGAAGGTTTTTTATTTTTTAACCAATAAGGAGAGATATGTTATGGAGAGCCGCAAGCCTGTTACCATTCCGCAATTTAAAAAAATGAAGAAGGACGGGACGCCTATTGCGTTCCTCACCGCATATGATTATCCTTCCGCCCAATTGGCGGAGGAAGCCGGTGTGGACGGCATTCTGATCGGCGATTCACTGGGCAATGTGGTGTTGGGGTACGATTCCACTCTGCCGGTTACGCTGGATGATATGATCCACCACACCAAGGCCGTTACACGCGGCGCGAAAATCCCCTTCGTGATTACAGACATGCCGTTTCTGACCTATCACGGCAGTATAGATGAAACCATGCGTAATGTCGGCCGCGTCATGCGTGAAGGCTTGTGCAAGGGAGTTAAAATGGAGGGCGGAGCTGAAATTGCCGCTACTGTGGAAGCCTGCGTACGGGCGGGTGTTCCGGTTATGGGGCATATCGGCCTGACACCGCAAGCGGTGCACCAGATCGGCGGCTACCGGATTCAAGGCAAGGACTCCGCAGGGGCGCAGAAGCTCTTAGAGGATGCATTGGCCTTGGAGAAAGCAGGCGCCTTCGCCATTGTGCTGGAGCTGGTAACCGAGGAGGTTGCCCGGATGATTACAGCCCGGCTGTCCATTCCCACCATCGGCATCGGAGCCGGTACCGGATCTGACGGACAGATTCTGGTCTATCATGATATTCTGAACTATGGAGCGGACATCCGTCCCAAAAAATTCGTCAAAGCCTACACGGACATTGGCAGCTCCATCCGCCAGGGCATCCGCCAGTATGTTGACGAGGTGAAGGCCGGACAGTTCCCCCGGGAGGAGCACTCCTTTAAGGGGAATAACGAGGCCATCGCGTATTTGTACGGAAACAGAGAGTAAATAATAAAAAACTGCCCTCAAACCGGCCTTGCCGGTTTCGAGGCTTCTATAACTTATCTGGCCTTCGGCTTGACCAAGTTATTTCAGAGGAGAGAGAAACCATGCATATCGCCAGAACGATTGAAGATGCACGGATGATGATTATGGAAGCCAAAACCCGTTCGCTCCGGGAGGGGCGCTCCACGGTGACCGGCTTTGTTCCTACCATGGGTTACCTGCACCAGGGACATGCCAGTCTGCTGCGTCAGGCCAAAGAGGAATGCGGTGTCCGGGTGCTGAGTATTTTTGTGAATCCCATCCAATTCGGGCCCAAGGAGGACCTGTCCCGTTATCCCCGCAATGAAGCGGGAGATCTGCAGCTTGCGGAAGAGAACGGGGTAGATGTAGTTTTCCTGCCTTCAGTTGAGGAGATGTATCCCCGGGCTGTCAAAACCAGCGTACAAGTTGCTGATGTTACGGAGAGACTCTGCGGGGCATCGCGGCCGGGGCATTTTGACGGAGTGGCCACCGTAGTCTCCAAACTGTTTAACATTGTCCAGCCTGATAAGGCGTACTTCGGGATGAAGGATGCCCAGCAGGTAGCGGTGATTGAGCAAATGGTGTTCGACCTGAACATTCCCGTTGAGATCGTACCTTGTCCCATCATCCGGGAAGCGGACGGTTTGGCATTAAGCTCCCGCAATGTCTATCTGGGCAGCGAGGAGCGGCGTCAGGCGCTGATTCTTTCCGAAACCCTGCGGCTTACGGAAGGTTGGCTGGCGGAGTGCCGGGGAGATTTTGCAGCAGTGAAGAAAAAGATGGAGGCCCACATCCGGACCATGCCGCTTGCAGATATCGATTATGTGGATTTGATGCTGTACCCGGACGTTAGCCCTGTGTACGGATTACCGGAAGAAGAATGGGCCGGCCGGAGGCTCCTGGCTGCATTGGCGGTGCGCTTCGGTACAACCCGTCTGATCGACAACCGCTTGTTTGAGCTGGGTGGCGGCGTTTCGGAAACCTTGCGTCCGGCAGAGCAAAGCCGGGCCGGTGTGTAACAGGATATAGAAAGGAGAGATCTTCAATGTTTAGAACCATGATGAAGGCCAAGCTGCACAGAGCGACGGTGACGGAGGCCAACCTGAACTATGTGGGCAGCATTACAATTGATGAGGATTTAATGGATCTGGTGGATCTGCTCCCCAATGAAAAGGTGCAGATTGTAAATAATAATAACGGCGCCCGGCTGGAAACCTATACGATTCCCGGTCCCCGCGGGTCCGGTGTCATCTGTCTGAACGGAGCGGCCGCGCGGCTGGTCCATCCCGGCGACATCGTAATTATCATCAGCTACGCCATGATGACCGACGAGGAAGCACGCAATAACAAGCCCAAGATTGCCGTGCTGGATGCGGCCAATAAGCCGGTAAATATGATGGAGTCCGAACCGCATTCCACTGTCCTAATCTGAACCATTGTTAATGCGCACCCCGCTTGGGAAGCATTTGAGCGGTATGAAACCCGCTGCGGTGACAAAGAATGAGGGTACAACAATCTTGAAGCCCAAGGTGGTGTGCCCATGTTCAAACAGCTGTTTGCTTCCATGAACGGCGCATTGGATGATATTCTGTCGCGTCTCCCCTCGTCATCTGGCAAGGAACGCAAGGACCTGGAAGAGCGGCTGTCCGTGTTAAAGGCAATGAGCGACACCTGCATTGAGGAATGGCTGTTGTTCGAGGAAAAAATGGGACTGCTATCGGAAGGGAAGTCAGCCCCGGGAAATGGGGCTTCCATGAGTCTTCCGGCTGGTAAACCCGGTTTGGTGCCGGGGGCAGCTCTTACAGCCGCGGCGCCGGCTGAATTCCTGACTGAACCTGAACCGTCGAAACCAAAAGGCGCACCTGTAACCCATGGGCTGAAAAAGCCGCATAGTTTGGCCAGCTTCTCCAAGGGCCAAGGCTTTTACAAGCTCTCCATGTACAAACAGGCGGTGGATGAACTGGAGCGTGTGGTGGAGACCCAG